>JAGBGL010000098.1 GCA_017936025.1 Bacillota bacterium
AACAAAGAAAAGCTGGGCTTTTACATAGAAGCGGATGGAGAAGTTTACGGTTATGAAATCAGAGAGAATATACCGCTTACTAAACTGTATGGCTTCCGCGTACGTATAGTGGATTTTGCGTTCAGCGGAGTAGAAAAGCTATACAATGCTAAAGAAGATGAAATTCTGGACAGACTTTTTTCTGAACTGGCAGCGACGATAGAAAATGAAAAGGCATATTATACATTCAGAGTGCCTACGCAGGTAATGGATGTTCTGATCAAATTCAATGTATATTTCAACACATCTTTTATGTGCGGAGGAACTGTGACATATCTTACTGTGAAGAATGCCGGAGAAGGCAGGGCTGAGAAAACAGATGTGTTTGCAGCAGATGCAGCATATATAGAAGAACATGGCAAGGAGCTTCTGGATATTTCCGCAGCGACATTTGATGTATATCAGGGACAGTACCATATATCCCCGATCACATCAGGAAAAGCCGGCGAAATATACAAAGACTGGCTTGAAAGATCCTTCGGCGCAGAAGACGAGCTGTTATTTGTGGCAGACTATGAAGGAAAACCCGCAGGTTTCTGTACTCTCCGCGAAACAGATACTATCGTAGAAGCGGTGCTTGGTGGAGTCTCCAACAAATTCAGAGAACTGGGCGCTTACAAAAATATGATTAGAACAGTTGTAAATTATGCAACTGATAAAAATAAAATTTTCGTAATTGGAACACAGTTTGAGAACTTGATTGTACAGGGAACCTGGACACAATTCGGGCTGAAACCGTTCAATTCGTTCTATAACTTCCATTTAGACGCAAGATAAATATTAAACTACAGGATTCGGAGGAATAAACATGCAATTCAGAGATTTAAAAACACAGTATCAGGCACTGAAAGCCGATATCGATAAAGCAATGATCGAAGTAGCAACAAACTGCAACTTCATCAATGGCCAGCAGGTAAAAGACCTGGAAAAAGAACTGGCAGAATACGTAGGCGTGAAACACTGCGTAACATGTGCGAACGGAACAGACGCACTGTCCCTGGCTATGATGGCATGGGGCATCGGTGAAGGAGATGCAGTATTCGTACCTGACTTTACATTCTTTTCTTCCGGAGAAATCGTAGCTCATGCAGGTGCAACTCCTGTATTCGTTGACGTAGATAAAGATACTTTCAACATCGATACAGCAAGCCTGGAAGCAGAGATTGAAAAAGTTATCGCAGAAGGAAAACTGACTCCGAAAGTGATCGTTGCGGTTGACCTCTTCGGTCTGCCTGCAGACTTCGCTGCTGTAAGAGCAGTTGCTGACAAATACGGTCTGAAAGTACTGGAAGACGGGGCTCAGGGCTTCGGCGGACAGATCGGAGACAAAATGGCATGCAGCTTTGGCGACATCAGCACAACTTCCTTCTTCCCAGCAAAACCTCTGGGCTGCTACGGAGACGGCGGTGCAGTATTCACAGATGACGATGAAATCGCAGCTCTGCTGGAATCCATCCGTGTTCACGGCAAAGGTAAAGAAAAATACGACAACGTGAGAATCGGTCTGAACTCCAGACTGGACACTATCCAGGCGGCTATTCTGTCCATCAAACTGAAAGCATTCGCTGAATACGAAATGGAAGACATCAACAAGGCTGCTGACAAATATACAGAAAAACTGCAGGGGCTGGTAAAAACACCTGTAGTGCCTGAAGGATATACTTCCAGCTGGGCGCAGTATACTATCCAGCTGGCAGACAAAGAAACAAGGGATGGACTGCAGGCTGCACTGAAAGCACAGGGCATCCCAAGCATGATTTATTATCCAAAACCAATGCATACTCAGGAAGCATTCGCAGGACAGCAGTTTGACGAAGCAGTATTCACAAATACTAACGAACTGGTCAACACAGTACTGGCACTGCCAATGCACCCATACTTAACAGACGAAGATACCGATACAGTAGTTGCAGCAATAAAAGCTTATTTAGCATAAAACCGGATAAATCGGCGGAGAGTATATGCGTTTAGAAAATTCCGCACGTAACATAAAAGCCGCGTGGCTGTGGCAGATAATGCACATCCTGTGCCAGTTCGCCACAAGAACGGTAATTATCAAAGTGCTGACAATTGAATATGTAGGCCTTTCGGGACTTTTCAGCAACGTGCTCACAATGCTCTCGCTGGCGGAACTGGGAATAGGGGAAGCCATTGTATTCAGCCTGTATGGGCCGATTGCACGGCGTGACCATCAGGTCATCTCGTCCATAATGAAGTTCTATCAGAAAATATATATCTGTGTAGGTATATTCATTGCAGTGGCGGGCTTCCTGCTGACACCTTATATTGAGTTTTTCATAAAGGATATGCCGGATAATATCCCGGACCTGCAGCTGATCTATCTGCTGTTCGTGGCAAACTCAGCGATATCGTATTTCTTCTCATATAAGGGAACATTCATTACTGCGAATCAGAAAAACCACATCGTAGTAAACAACGATGGAATAACTGAGCTGGCAATGGTGATCTGTCAGATCGCGGCTCTGATCCTGACAAAGAACTATATCCTGTTCCTGGCGATCGGAATACTGTTCATCCTGGTGCGCAACATCAGAATCACACTGATCGCAAACAGGAATTACCCTTATCTGAAAGATAAAACAACAGAAAAGATGCCGAAAGACATCTTTGACTCTATCAAAAAAAATACACTTGCGATGGTATTCCACAAAATCGGAACTATCGTAGTGTTTGCAACTGACAACGTGATCCTGTCCAAATTCGTTGGACTGGTCAGTGTCGGACTTTATACAAACTACCACGTTATAACAAACGCAGTAGTGGTATTTATCAACAAATTTTTCAATGCGATGGCAGCCAGCGTAGGAAATCTGGCGGTGGAAGCAGACGTGGAAAGGCAGGAAAATGTTTTCGACAGCATGTGCTTCCTGAATTTCTGGCTTTATGTTTTCTCGTGCTGCTGTCTCTTCAACCTGCTGAATCCGTTCACAGAAGTTATCTGGCTGGGAGAAGAGTACCTCTTTACTACAGGTATCGTGCTGCTGATCGTAGTGAAAACATATGTCACAGGCATGAGAGTTTCTGTACAGACTTTCAAAAATGCGAAAGGGCTGTACTGGCAGAACAAATTCATGCCGATCGGAGAATCCATCGTGAACCTGACGGCTTCAATAATACTGGTCCAGTATTTCGGAGTTTCAGGCGTGATCCTGGGAACAATCATCAGCTCACTGGTGACTTGCGTATGGATCGAGCCGAGAGTCCTGTACAGACACGGCTTCGGCAAATCTCCGGCAGCGTATTACATCAAATATGTGAAATACTTTATTGTATTCGCGTTTATCATGGCAGTTACTTATGGAGCAAACAGCCTTATCGCAGAAGATAATCTGCTCACATTCATAGCTAAATGCCTGATCAGTGCGGTCCTTCCTAATATACTCATTATCCTTATCTACTTTAGAACAAAGGATTTCAAGTATGTGAAGGATGCAGCGATCAAAGTTTTAAAAAGAAAATTCTAAAGGAAATCTGAATGAAAAGAAAGATCCGCAAGGCGGCAGAACTAACGGCCTTCTATCTTTACAACAGAATATCAGGAAAGTTCCGCCGGCTGGATGACAGAAAAGTGGTATTTGCTTCCGAGGCGCGTGACAGCCTGAAGGGAAATCTCAAGGCTGTGTATGATAAGATGCCAGAGGATTTCGAAAAGGTCATCCACCTGAAAGGAGACAGGCGTGATGGGGAATCTGCAGGCGAGACTCTCAGACTCTGGCGCGACCTGACCACTGCGAAATATATTCTGCTGGATGATTTCTATGGTCTGATTTCTACTATGAAAGTGAGAAAAGGGCAGGAAATTGTACAGTTGTGGCATGGTGCGGGAGCTTTCAAGAAATTTGGTTTCAGCAGAGTCGGGACCGGCGATAACATCACAAATGTACATACAGGATACCGCAAATATACTAAGGCGGCTGTTACTGCAGAGCCTATCAGAGGATGTTTTGCGGAAGCATTTGATATAGATATAGAAAAGGTTCAGGCGGTCGGAAATCCGCGCACGGATGTTTTCTTTGATGAAGAAGCGAAGAAAGCAGCTGCAGACAGAGTGTACAAAGCATATCCGCAGCTGAAAGATAAAAAGGTCGTGCTGATCGCACCGACATACCGTGGCCGCAAAGTAGAAGATGCGGATTATGCATTCGATAAACTGCAGGCTGATAAAATAGCAGAAGAACTGGGGAATGAGTACACAGTAGCTGTGAAATGGCACCCGGCCTTATATAACAACATAAAGAGGGGCATATGCGAATTCAACGCAGATGGAGTTACAGACACATCATCTTACAGCGATATAAATGATCTGCTGGTCATTGCAGACGTGCTGGTTACGGATTATTCATCAGTTATTTTTGACTGGTATCTGATGGACAAGCCTGTCGTGTATTTCACATACGACCTGGCGGATTACGAATCAGGCAGAGGCCTGTACTATGAGTTCAGAGAATATGTTTACGGTACAGTTGCAGAAAATTGCAGGGACCTGATAACTGCAATAAAAGATGCGGAGCTATGTGCAGATCTGCGTGATGCATTCGGAGAAAAATTCATGAGTGCATGCGACGGAAAGTCTACAGAAAGAGTAATAGCTTGGATCACAGGAAGGGAATATTGATTTATGGAAGCTTGTGAAAACAGAAAA
>JAGBGL010000099.1 GCA_017936025.1 Bacillota bacterium
ATACTGTCTACAATATTATAAAATGCCTGGATCAGCATAGATAACATAGCCGGCCATGACATCGATATAAGCAATTTACCTACAGGCATTGTGCCCATTTTATTTTCGTGAATCTTTTCACTCATAAAAAATACATCCTTGTCACCAAGGAAGTATTATATAACTTTTCTATAGTAGGTTCAATATACTAATTTGCTGTATAATAGATGAATAATAATTTGGGCAGTTCGTAAGCCGGGTTCTGTATTAAGCAATCATCTATCTCGACGTACTGTCACCAGCACGCTCCAGCGACCTACCTCCCGGACGGCGACGGGCAGCCGCCATGCAGACACACTGCA
The DNA here is from genome assembly GCA_017936025.1 of Bacillota bacterium. Classification (GTDB taxonomy): domain Bacteria; phylum Bacillota; class Clostridia; order Peptostreptococcales; family Anaerovoracaceae; genus RGIG9096. Next base: position 342 of record JAGBGL010000099.1, read on the forward strand.
CTTAGCCCTCTCTTGGTCTTGCTCCGGATGGGGTTTACACGCCGGTCATGTTACCATGACCCGCAGTGAGCTCTTACCTCACTATTTCAACCTTACCACGGCATTACCCGTTTCGGCGGAATGTTTCTGTTGCACTTTCCCTACAGTTACCTGCGCCAGACGTTATCTGGCATCCTCGCCCTGCGGAGCCCGGACTTTCCTCATACGCCCCGAAGGCGCACGCAATTGCCTGAACTACCCATTTGAATTCTTATTTTGTCACTGTTTACAAAACAACTCGTACATCATATCACACCAAAAGGGTCGATGTCCACTTTTGATTCTATAATTTCGACGCTGCCTGCGACTTTTTCTCTCAGTTTTCCGGCAAAATTATCAGCAAAAGATTTTTCTGTACCGTAATGTCCTGCATCAATTACTGCAATACCCTTAGCCTTAGCTTTCTGGGCATCATGATATTTCAGATCACCTGTTATAAACAGCTGGCATCCATTCGCAGCCGCAAGATCCATCAGATCTGCACCTGCACCTGTACACATTCCTACTGTAGAAATCATCTGCTGCGGATATCCGACAAATCTTATCTGTTCCGCTTCCAGATCCAGTTTTTCAGCAATAATTTCCACCATATCCTCAAGAGTCACAGGGTATGGAAGCATTCCTACACGGCCGATCATTTCAACATTTTCGCAATCTGTAAATCCGCTGATATCACGCAGCCCGATAAGCTCTGCCAGATAATCATTGTTGCCGCCTTCGATCTTGTCAAACGGTGTATGACTGGAATAGACAGAAATACCGGCCTCTATGAGTTTTAATATGTATGATCCTGTCATATCACGGAAATCTACAGTTTTGATCCCGCCGAAAATAAGCGGATGATGTGTGATTATCATGTCCACATCCTCATCTATAGATTCCTGTATAACATCTTCTGTCAGTTCCAGTGCAGTCAGCACACGGCTGATAACATTATCATTTACAGCAATCTGGATACCGCTGTTATCCCAGCCTTCCTGTAAATATGCCGGTGCAACAGATTCAATTGCCTGTATCATTTCATCAAATCTTAATGCCATATCAGTCACCTCACAGTAATGATTTGAGATATTCAATCCTTGCTCTTGTCACAGCTTCACGCTCTTCGTCTATGATTTCAGCTTTAAGAATGCCGCTCAGAGCATATTCTTCGATCTTTATTTTGTTCTGTATGAAAGGTTCTGCAAGTTCTCCGGCCGTAACGATCCATGGCGGTGTTTCATATTCCATAGAATTCTTATCACAGCCATCGATTTCATAAGATATATTATTGTCAACCATCTCCGGTACGGCAGTTATGATCTCACAGATATACTTACCCTCTCTCACAAGGCTTTCTTTTACGATACTGAAGCCGTTTTTTATAAGCCAGTATCTCAGTTTGCCCTGTCCGTTACGGGGCTGCATGATCAGCTTTCCGATGCTTCTCGTCTTTTCCATGTCTTCTTCGAGGATCTGGGTCATAAGTTTTCCGCCCATACCTGCGATGACAACAGCATCAACCTCTCCGTTTTCGAGTATCTGAATTCCGTTGCCCAGTCTCAGGTCAAAAGCAACACCGGGATACAGTTCTTCACAGTTACATCTTGCCTTTTCAAGAGAACCGGCACTTATATCCGCCATTATAACTTTTGGAGATATTTCATTTTCCCACAGATAGATTGGTAAAAAACCATGGTCGGTACCTATATCGGCCATGGTTTCATTCTGCTCTATCTGATCCGCAAGGCACTTCAGCCTTTCTGTCAGTTTTATCATAATCTTATTCCAGATAGTCCTTTAATTTTTTGCTTCTGCTTGGATGACGCAGTTTTCTTAAAGCTTTAGCTTCGATCTGTCTGATACGTTCTCTTGTTACATCGAAACGTTTACCTACCTCTTCCAAAGTGCGCGCACGTCCGTCTTCCAGACCGAAACGCAGTTTCAATACTTTCTGTTCACGTTCAGTCAGCGTATCCAGAACCTCTACCAGCTGTTCTTTCAGCATGGAGAAAGCCGCTGCTTCTGCAG
>JAGBGL010000009.1 GCA_017936025.1 Bacillota bacterium
ACCGATACCAGTATTTCCGCTTGTCGGCTCGATGATAGTACCGTTCTTCTTCAGTTTTTTCTGTCTTTCAGCATCAACGATCATATAATAGCCAACACGGTCTTTTGCGCTTCCGCCGGGATTGAAATACTCCAGCTTACCAATGATCTGGCTCGCAACAAAGGCTTTCTTCTCCATTCTTTTCAGTCGCAGCAGAGGCGTGCTTCCAATAAGTTCCGTTACACGTTCTTTAATATCCATAATCTTTTTCGCGGTGTCCGGGCAGTTCCGGCCCCGCAACTCCTTTCTCAGCTAAAATTTCTCATATTCTGTAATCTCGCCGTCTTCCATCGTCAGCGTATAGCCGTGCCCCGGATCAGGCATCCATTTAAAAAAGTGGTCATATTTTCCCGGGAAGCACTCCTGCAGGATCGCGCAGATAACGCCTCCATGACACACAACTGTTGATACCGCAGGCTTACCGTTATGACGGACTGAGAGTTCCTTCAGTCTGTGCTTTCCAATCAGCTTGCGAAAACCTTCCTGCACCCGCTCATTGAAGGCTACGATGCTTTCACCGCCTTCAGGCGTTGTCTTCCCTGTGCTGTCTGCCAGCCATGCTTCAAAAGTTTCGTTTCCTTTCAGTTCAGCATAGCTCTTCATTTCATATATCCCGCAGTTGACTTCTCTGAATTCAGAGATTATCTCATGTTCACGCTCGCCGTAGATCAGTTCCAGGGTATGCTCCGTGCGCTTCATGCCGGAAGTGTAAAAATCACTGTTTTCTTCATATGGATACATACCTTCCGCCGCCTGTGCCTTCAATGCCTCGATGCCTTCAGGTGCCAGCTCGATATCCGAAGATCCGTAAAACAGCCTGTTTTTATTTCCTACTGTAATTCCATGTCTTATCAAATGTATCTGTGATCTCATAGTTTTCTCCCCATTCTTACCTTATTATTTTACCACAAAGTTCTGCCGTGCGTACACCCTAAGGACTTGAAAGTTTATGGTAAAATAAGTAGAATGAATTGTAGAGACAATTATCGGAAAGGATATTATACACACTTATGAAAACACACTTAAAAGGCAATCTTATGCTGCTCCTGGCAGCATTTATCTGGGGATCGACATTTGTAGCACAGAAATCAGGAATGGATCTGATCGGTCCGTTCACGTTCAATGGCATCCGCTGTCTTATCGGGGGACTTGTCCTGATACCTGTATGCTTCCTGTTTGCAAAGAATGATCCGATACCGGAAAATGCTTCTGCAGAAGAAAAAAAATCATACAACAAAACACTACTGCTGGGCGGCCTGTGCTGCGGCATCGTAGTTTTCTTCGCAAGCAACCTGCAGCAGTTCGGCCTTTTATATACAACTGCCGGCAAATCCGGTTTTATCACAGTATTATACGTAGTGCTGACACCCGTATGCGGACTGTTCCTCAAACAGAAAGTCCGCCCGGTCACATGGCTGTGTGTCATAATGGCGCTTTTCGGCCTGTACCTACTGTGCTTTAAAGCCGGCTCTCCGATAAACTTCGGAGACATCCTGACTTTCCTAGGTGCTCTCGGCTTCACTGCACACATCCTGGTGATCGACTACTTCTCCCCTAAGGTAAACGGTGTGAAGATGTCCTGCCTCCAGTTCCTGGTGTGCGGCTGCATCTCCGTTCCTCTCGCATTTATTTTTGAAGAAATCGACTGGGCAAATGTTTTTAACTGCTGGCTGCCTATACTGTATGCCGGCGTACTTTCATGCGGTGTTGCATATACCCTGCAGATCGTTGCCCAGAAAGATACAACACCTGTCGTTGCCTGCATCATGATGAGCATGGAATCTGTTTTGCAGTTATCTGCGCAGCTCTGATTCTGGGTGAAATGATGACAGTCAAAGAACTGATCGGATGCGTTATTATGTTTGCCGCTGTGATAATAGTCCAGCTGCCTTCTAAAGAAGAAAGGCTGGCAGCAAAGGAGGCCTAATGACTTACGAAGAAAAGCTCCTCCGACTGGAAGAGATCTTAAAAGAATACGAGGAAGTTGCTGTTGCTTTTTCCGGCGGTGTCGACAGTACATTTTTAGTGCTGTTCGCCCACAAGGTCCTCGGTGATAACATGGTCGCTGCGACTGCGGAAGCCGCCAACTTCGCTCCTGATGAAATCGAATATGCGCAGAAACTGTGCCGCGAAAACGGCATCAGACATTACGTGATAGAACTGGACGACAGTATCCTGGAAGCATTTGCGGATAATCCTCCTGACCGCTGCTATATCTGCAAGCGGCTTGTATTCGGCAGGATGATGGCTCAGATCAGACATCACTTCCCACATGCAGTTATCGTTGACGGCACTAATGTTGATGATATGCAGGATTACCGTCCCGGACGCAAAGCGCTTGAAGAACTTGAGATCGCCAGCCCTCTGAAGGAAGCAGGGCTTACTAAAGACGAAATCCGCCGCGGGCTTAAAGAAATCGGCGGTGAGATATGGAACAAACCGGCATTTGCATGTCTTGCGTCCCGCATCCCGTTCGGTGAGAAAATCACAGTAGAAAAACTGAAACAGATCCACAAGGCGGAAATGCAGCTGCGTTACCTGGGCTTTGAACAGGTACGCGTGCGTCATCACGGCAGCCTCGCCCGCATCGAAGTCCCTGCAGACCAGCGCATCCGCTTCGCAGATCCTGAACTGATGGATCATGTGAACCGCCTGATGAAGGACTGCGGTTTTACTTTTGCAGCTTTGGATCTGGCCGGCTACCGCATGGGAAGCCTCAACGAGGAAGTATTATAGACAGCACCCAGGAAGCAGAAAGGAATACGAAATGAAAGCATTTGATGAATTTGTAGAAACTATAGCCGCTCTGCGTGCTCCCGGCGGATGCCCATGGGATATCAAACAGACTCATGAAAGCCTGAAAAAGCATTTGATAGAAGAGTCTAATGAAGTCCTGGAAGCCATCGATTCAGGTGATGACGAAAACCTGTGCGAAGAGCTGGGCGATGTTCTGCTGCAGGTGGTTCTGCATGCACAGATAGCCGCCGAAGAAGGCCGCTTCACCATCGAGGACGTCTGCCGCACCGTAAATGACAAAATGATCCGCAGGCACCCGCACGTTTTCGGCGATGTAGTTATCGAATCCGACGAAGACCAGCTGCGTCTGTGGGAAGAAATAAAGAAGCAGGAAAAGAAAAAATAATATATATGCCGGAGCTTTCCGGCGCGGAAGGAGTTACATATGCTGACACTTGAAAAAGCAAAAGAACTGAATGCAACTATGGTAACTGACGAAGCTCTGATCATCCATGCAACTAATGTTATGGCTGCAATGGGTGCAATGGCAGAGCATTTTGGAGAAGACGTAGAACACTGGCAGGCCATTGGATTTCTCCACGACTACGACTACGAAAAATATCCGGACGAGCATCTGGCTCACACGGAAGCACCCCTGCTGGAAGCAGGTGTTGACCCTGCTGATGTAAGAGCTATCCTGAGCCACGGTTACGGCATCTGTTCCGACGTGGAACCACAAACAAACATGGAAAAATCCCTGTTTGCAGTCGATGAACTGACTGGTATCATCCAGGCGTATGCCAGAATGCGTCCTGAAGGGATCCACGAAATAAAGATGTCCAGCTTTATGAAAAAATTCAAAGACAAGAGATTTGCTGCTAAATGCGATCGTGAAATCATCAAAAAGGGCTGCGAAAACCTCGGCATGGAAGTCCGTGACGTTGCAGAGATCTGCATCCGCGGAATGGAAAGTTTCGCTGCTGAGATCGGCCTGGATGGAGAGTAAAAAAACAGAACCTTGCGTTTTCGCAAGGTTCTTTATTTTTACCATACCTGGATCCAGAATTTGAAATCAGCAGTTTCTCCTGCCATCACTATTTCAAAAGTTCCTTTGATATCTTTCATTTCAAAGGTCTCCATCAGTTCGCCGTGTTTGAATTCATGGACAATTTCCCCGTCCAGTAAAACCATCAGTGCAAAGTTTCCGGAATCCACTGTCAGATTGGAAACATCAATCGAGACATCAGATTTTCCTATATAATTTGTCATGTACAGCTGCGCTACGCCCGAAAATTCTTTGCCTTTGAATTTTGTCGTGCTTGTCATATAGTCATCATCTTCACTTCCCGGAGACATGCTGTAAGAAGATGCTCCCAGGTCCTGATTGATGATGTTTTCCTCTGTTATCTCAGCCAGAGTGTAATCATCCGGCCCATTGCTGTCTGCAATTTCAACACCGCATCCAAGAGACATAACAGCAAAGCCCAATGCCATGATCAAACATAAAACTTTTTTCATTTTCAGACCTCTCTATCTTGTCGGAACAACTTCCATGATATACCCATCCGGATCTGCAATGAAGTATACTCCGAAATTCTCATTTATTTCTGTCACACATCCCATCTCCTGATGGAATTTCAATGCCTCATCATAATTGTCTACGCGGAAGCCCTGGTGCACAGGATTCTCACCCAGGTCATAAGGTTCTGTTCTATCCTTATACCAGTTCAGTTCCAGCATGCATCCCGGGTTATCCGGAGTACCGATGTAAATGATTCTGCGTGCGTCGCTTCCTGTATCGATTTCGCGCATCACTTCCAGACCCAGTGCCTTATTATAAAATTCTAATGATTTGTCTAAATCCAATACATCTATGCTGCTATGATACATTTTAAATTTCAT
>JAGBGL010000010.1 GCA_017936025.1 Bacillota bacterium
GTGCACTGAATGCTCTGGATGGTGTTGATTTCTCTATGGAACCCGGTGAAACAGTTGCAATCATCGGACCTTCCGGCTCCGGAAAAAGTTCTCTGATCAGATGCATCAACTGCCTGAACAAAATCACTTCCGGTTCCATTACACTGAACGGAAAGACATTCGTAGAAACAGTAGATGGAGAGGCAAAATATATCGACGAAAAAGAACTGCGTGAAATATGTGCTGATACAGGCATGGTATTCCAGCATTTCAACCTGTTCCCTCACATGAACTGTCTGAAAAACATCACTTATGCTCCTGTAAAGGTACAGAAGAAAGATAAGGAAGAAGCAGAAAAACGCGGTATGGAACTCATCAGACTGGTAGGACTTGAATCCAAAGCAAAAGCCTACCCTGCACAGCTGTCCGGCGGACAGAAACAGCGTGTAGCTATTGCACGAGCACTGGCTATGGAGCCTGATATCATGTGCTTTGATGAACCGACTTCTGCTCTGGACCCTGAAATCACAGGTGAAGTACTGAATGTAATCCTTGAACTGGCAAATGAAGATGTTACAATGGTAATCGTAACTCACGAAATGAACTTCGCAAAAGAAGTTGCTGACCGTGTAATCTTCATGGATAAAGGAAAAATCGTAGAAGAAGGAACACCTGAAGAAATCTTCGAAAATCCTAAGAGCGAACGACTGAAGGACTTCCTGAGTTCCATGCTTAAATAATTTAAGATATCAAAAAACCGGCTTTAAAAGCCGGTTTTATTTTGCTTTTCTGGCAGATTCACAATTATGATCCCGATGCTTACAAACAGCAGTGCTCCCAGACTCTTTAAAGTAAATATCGCCTCTCCAAGGAATATCGCGGACTGAATAACTCCGAATACAGGTATACTGAATCCGAATATCGCTACCTTTCCCACCGGATTATGTTTCAGCAGTGCTGTCCAGATGCTGAATCCGACAGACGAAATAACAGCCATGAATATCAGCAGGATAACAGATTTCAGTTCGAACCCTGTAATCCATCCGCCGGCTGCAATACCTATAATAATCAGCAATGCACCGCCGAACAGCAGCTGATAAGCCGTGATTGCCATTGGTGTTCCTCTGTGTGACATCATCTTCAGGAAAGTGGAACTTACGCCGTATGCAATCGCACACAGCAAGACCATTCCTTCCCCGAGAAATGTTACTTCACCGCCCAGGCCGCCGAGATTTACGATAATAACTCCGGCAAATCCGATAATGCAGCCCAGACCTTTGCGTAAAGTCAGTCTTTCACCCTTTATGAGGAAATGCGCCAGAATTATCGCCGCAAAAGTGCTTGCAGAATTGATTATCGCACCTTTGCTTCCCGTAATATAGCTCATGCCTATGTAAAAGCAGACATACTGGACAGTTGTCTGCAAAAGCCCTATCCCCATAACATGCGGAATAGACTGCTTCTCTATTTTCATCAGCCTTTTTTCCAGTATACATCCGACAGCAAAGGTTATTATCCCTGCCAGGAAAAAGCGGTATCCTGCAAACAGTATCTGGCCTCCTACATCCGTAATCTCCAGCCACTCATAGCCGATCTTGATGCTCGGAAAAGCGGCTCCCCACAGAGCACAGCTGAGCAATGCAAGCATGCATCTTACTGAAGGTATTGTCAGCACATGGTTATTCTGTTGTAAATCTTTTCCCTCAGTCATATGTTCTCCTGATATCACGTAAATGCAACCAGTTCCTGCTCAGGCTGTTTGCCATCTTCTATTTTAAGAAGTTCCAGTACAGGGCCTTCTTCTCCCGGCCCGTACATTTCACACTCGCCGTAATCAAAATACACATCGACCCTGACCCATTCGCCATGTTCGTAGTCAGGCACTTCCACGCAGTTGCACAGGAAGCCCAGGAACTCGATGTCGTCTTCACAGCATGTCATGATATGTCTTCCCGGAATGAAATATTTTTCTCCCGGTTTTGCACTCGCACAGTATCTGGCAGTAAAACTGATCACCTTACCAATGTACCGGTCAGGATTTTCCTGCGCATCCAGATACCACAGCCCATAATCCATATCATCCAGCTCGATTCTATCCCCGCTGTAATCATAAGGAACATCTTCTTTTTCATTTCCGAATAATGTACCGTCTTTCTTTTCAAATGCAACCTGTACCTGAGGATTCATCATTTTGAACAGTCTCCTGTATCTCTGACGGTCTGTATCCTCATCACAGCGGTTTACAATGATAAGATTGGATTCTCTGAGAGGATCCAGGAACACCTTTCTCATGTTCTGGATATACAGTTCTGCTGTATCTGCATTAACTGTGGAATAAACTCCTCCTACGAACCAGTCTTCCGGCATTCCGCTGTCAAACAGCACATCCATATCCCACATACCATTATATTCAACAAGGATCTGCGCAGGATCATA
>JAGBGL010000100.1 GCA_017936025.1 Bacillota bacterium
AGAAGGAGGCTACCAATGGCATTTTTTAAGAAGAAAAAGAAAACGTTACAGCAAGATTTGAGTGGCCCGGCTGAACAGCAGGGGATGGTTTTTCTTGTACATCTTTTGATGGAAGAAAAATGTATTTTACCGGATAAAGACGTAATGGATAACATTATGAGAAAGTATCTGGGGAATGTAGAATGTTTCTCTTATGATGAAACTATGGCGGGCTTTGCTGCTAATGAATATACAACTTGCTTTGAAAAAGAAGACAGTAATGTTCCGGCACAATTATTAATAACTGAATGTACTGAAATAAAAAAACCTATTATGGACGAAATAAGTTACAGCCAGACATGGGATTGTCCGGAAAGTGATGAGATTTTAAAAAGTTGCCGGTATCATGTAGTTGCTACAGATTTGTTAGCTGCGGGGCTTCACTATAAAGATCGAGCAGAAATGCTGGTTAAATATGTAGAGGCTTTAGTAGAAATGTTCCCTACATGTGAAGCTGTTGTTTTTGAGACATCTAAAAAAATGTTGCCGCGAGAAACAATCATCAACTGTGATTTGCCAATTGAATCCCGTTTTATTTATTATGCTGTCAATGTAAGATTCTTTAATATACAGGATAGTGATGACATGTTAGTAGATTCCCTAGGTATGAGTACTTTGTTTATGCCTGATTTACAGTACCACTTCCATTCTATGGACCCTAATTTTGTGGTAAATCATGCATATAATGTGCTGTCGTATTTGTATGATGCTGAGAATCCACTGAAATCTGGTGATAGAATCGACGGCATCAAGGAGGGGGAAATGAGTATGGATGTACAGTGGAAAGTGCAATATGAAAATGCTCTGATTCAGCCTGTTAGAGAGGTTATCGACTTTAATATGGGAGAATATGCTGCAGGTACAAGGCAGCAATAGATATGAAATATAGAAGTGTATTTTTCTATATCAAGTTAGGAAAGCACTTCTAGCTGTGTGCCAAAAAAGCACATGCAAGGTCAGAGATCATGCATGTGTTTTTTATTTGCTATATAAGGTCGTGAAAACAGTCCTATTTTGAAGCTATACGAGTAGCCGAAAAAAGAATATCGTATAGGAAAAGGTGTTGATTTCGATAATAAACTATCGGAAAAAGCATTTTTTCTTTTATTTTCGATAATCCAAATCGAAGGATTATCGGAAAAACAGAAATGAGAGGAATTCCGATAAAAAATTATCGAAACGCCCATGCTTTGGCAATATTCGATAATCAGGTATCCTTTTACCTACATATTCATCAAAAAAACCCTGACGTTATGTCAGGGTTTTCGAAATATATACATACTATTTCACGATTTCACTCATATACATGATCGGCATTTCGTTCTGCTTTTCCATCAGATGCACCAGAGCAGCCAGGTCGCCGTCAGAGCCCTGGCCGGCACCGGATCCTGATGCAGCTGCGAACTTGGCAAACAGTGAACCGAAAAGATCTTCGCCTTCATAGATCAGTTCGTTTTCTTCGCAGTCTTCCAGATGGTATGCTTCACGCATGTGTGCAACAGCATCTTCGAGAGTTCCGATTTTATCAATGAGTCCGTTCTCCACTGCCTGCTGTGCAGTATAAATGCGGCCGTCAGCCAGGACTTTTACTCTGTCTGCAGTCATGCCGCGTCCTTTTGCAACGATATCAACGAACTGCAGATAGGCTTCATCCACGAGAGACTGGAAAATCGCCTGCTGTTCAGCAGTCATAGGCTCGACAGAGCTTCCCATAGCCTTATTGGCACCGGAAGTTATAGTTACAGTTTTCACACCGTATTTGTCAAGAAGAGCGGAGATGTCGTAAAAAGTTCCGACAGTTACACCTATGGAGCCCGTCCAGCAGTTGCGGTTGGCGAAAATTTTGTCAGCCGGAGCAGACAGATAATATCCGCCGGAAGCTGCCATAGAGCCCATCGCAGAATATACAGGACGTCCTGTTTCCTTATATTCGAGTATCTTGAAATACAATTCGTCGGTTTCATATACGGATCCGCCCGGAGAATCCACAAACAGAATCAGACCTTTGCTGGCAGGGTTGTCGATGGCTTCCTGCAGCTGCTGCATCGTCCATTCGTGATTATATGTGGAAGTATACAGAGTATCAGCAGAATCAGCGGCTATCGTTCCTTCGATGTGAAGGATAGTGATGTGATCGCTGTTCATGCTCCTGTCATCGGAACCGATGAAAGCGAGAAGCCCGGCCAATATGATGACAGCCAGAAGGATCCCCAGGAAAATGAAAAACGGTTTTCTGTTTTTCTTCTTCGCAGGCGGCAGATTATAGTATTGTACGTTGTTGTTGTCCATGAAAATTTCCCCTTTCTGCCCGCATGCAGGCATTATCAATTACAGAATACAGCCGGCGCAGGCACTTGTCAATGCAGTACTTGACGGCAGTACCGCAGAAATAGTACACTTGGATAAACAGGAGAAAAGATATGAAATACGATGCAATAATTATTGGCGGCGGAGCAGCGGGACTGTTCTATGCAGCCAACGCAAAAATAAATAACGGACTGATTCTGGAGGCTTCCGAAGCTCCGGGGCGCAAGCTGCTGATGTCCGGTGCAGGGCAGTGCAACCTGACCCACGGCGGCAGCATCAAGGACTTTATCGGCCATTACGGACCGAACGGAAAAAAGGTGCGCTCTGCGCTTTATAAAGTCAGTAACCTGAAGATGCAGGAATTCTTCGAGTCACACGGCATCCCGATGACGGAACGTGATGACGGAAAAATCTTTCCTGAATCCATGAGGGCTTCTGACGTACTGAAATGTCTGATGCATCTTGCTTCTGCAAACGGCTGGAAGCTCATGACCGGCTGCAGGGCTGAGGGTATAAAACTGCTAGAAGATGGATTTCTTGTAAACGGCCGTCATGAAGCAGAGAAACTGATAATCGCATGCGGCGGATGCTCGATTCCGTCAACAGGCAGTGACGGAAGCATATTCCCGGCTCTGGAAGCACTGGGACTGGAAATCGTACCACTGCGTCCGGCACTGGTGCCGCTGACGGTGCAGGATTATCCGTACAGTGAGCTATCCGGTATCTCATTCAAAAATGCGCTGGTCACAGTAGACGGCCACAGGAATACAGATGATGTGCTGCTGACGCATTCAAATTTCTCGGGTCCGGGAATCCTCAATCTTTCCCGTTATGCAAAACCGGGAAGCACCCTGACGATCAATTACCTGGGAAAAGAGCAGCAGCTGGAAATACCTGCGGCAGAAAAGCGCATAATCCAGCACTGGCTGACGGATTCACTGTGGCTTCCGAAAAGATTCGTGGAAGCAGTACTTGCGAGAGCGGGCGTTGACCCTAAAACTAAAGCAAACCAGCTGCCTAAAAAGCAGCGCAAAGCGATCGAAGCGATCCTGATGAGAGATACTTTTTCAGTAAGCGGAACAACAGGATTTAAAAATGCCATGGTAACGAGCGGCGGTGTTGCACTGAATGAAGTTGATATGAAGACCTTTGAGGCAAAGAAGATCCGGGGATTATATATCATAGGAGAAACACTGGACGTTGACGGCGATACAGGAGGATATAATCTGCAGTTTGCCTTTTCAAGCGCAGTATGCGCAGCTGAGGCAGCAGGGCTGTAAACCGGGACACAGCTGCTTCCGTGAAGGAGTTGCATTTTACGGCTGTTCGTGGTAAGATAGGTTAGTTTTAAACAGGGAATTGAGGTAGAGTTATGAATAACTGGAGATTTAAATTGATGCAGTTTATGCAGGGAAGATACGGCGTTGACCCGTTCGGAAAATTCCTGCTTTACACAGGATTTGTGCTGTATATTTTCTCAGGGTTTTTGAGACTCAGGGTCGCTTACTATATAGGAGTGATTTTCCTGATATATGCTTTTTTCAGAATCCTGTCAAAGAATCACAGCAAGCGCTTCAAGGAAAACCTTAAATTCGAGTCTATTAAGGCCAAATTTTCTAAGCCGAAAGCAGACGGCGGCCGCGGAAGCAGGAAAAAATGGCAGGAAGCTCAGGCGAGACAGGCTCAGAACCAGCAGTCCGCAGCTGCAGACGATACGCAGTTCTATAACTACTACCGCTGCAGAAACTGTCAGCAGATCGTACGCGTACCAAAGGGACAGGGAACAGTGAAAATTACCTGCCCTAAATGCGGTAACTCATTTACGGACCGAACATAGATAATAATGATTTGACCCGCGCATAGCGGTGAATGTGAAAGGAAGAAACAATATAATGGCGAAGAAAAAGAAATTTTATCAGACGACTGTATCCGAGTTCCTGAGCGGAAGATATGGATTTGACGAACTGAGTAAGATTATGATCATACTGTCTATGATTCTCATGGTTGTATCCGTATTAGTTACATATAACAGATGGATCTACCTGGTTGCGATTATCATACTGGGTATCGGATACTGGCGTATGTGTTCCAAGAATATCAAGAAAAGAAAAGCTGAAAACGATGCTTATTTAAAACTGATCTCAGGATTCAGCAGAAAGGCAAGGACAAAACTGGAAGAACAAGATAAGGCTAAAAAGTACAGTACTTTTGAAATGCACAAGGAGCTCGGTGAAGACGGCGAAACGGTTTATGCAGTTTATACCTGCAGAGGCTGCGGAAAAGTGCTGCGTTTTGAAGAAAACCAGGGCCTGGTAAAAATCATCTGCCCTGAATGCAAGAACGAACTGCTTGACAGAATCTAAATGCCGCGGAAGCAGCTGATTTCACGCCTGATCCGGCGTTCCGGCCGATTCAGAATAAAGTAAAATGTATATAACCTCACGGTTTTGTGAATCCTAATGGAAAACAAGAGCTGTGAGGTTTTTATTATGAAAAAATTTAAGATGCCCAGCGCTTTTACGATTCTGTTTATAATTATTTTCCTGGTAGCTATCCTGACATGGTTCGTTCCGGCAGGAGAGTACAAGTATGTGGACGAGGCGGCATCCGTGCTGGAGCCGATACCGGGAACATATGAGAGGATAGAATCTAATCCGCAGGGCTTATGGGAAGCTTTATCGGCACCGATCCAGGGCTTCTTTGATGCTGTAGATATTATTCTTTTTCTGCTGGTGATCGGCGGCTTCCTGGGGCTGGTGACTGACACAGGGGCTATCGGCGCAGGCATCGGAGCAGTTGTATCGGGCTTCCGCGGCAGGGAAACTCTTATGATACCGATTCTGATGAGCATATTTGCCCTCGGGGGCACCGTGTTTGGGATGTGGGAAGAAACTATCGCTTTTTATGTGATAATTATTCCTGTATTTATTGCGGCTGGCTTTGATGCCCTGACCGGATTTGCGGTGATCGCGCTCGGTGCCGGGATAGGCTGTCTCGGCTCGACAGTTAATCCATTCGCGACAGGCATCGCTTCAGGATTTGCAGGAATATCTATCGGTGAAGGTATCCTGCTGCGTGTTGTTCTCCTTCTGGCAGGACTCGGGATATCGATATGGTATGTGATGTCTTATGCCCGGAAAGTGAAAGCTGATCCGTCAAAATCATATGTTTACCGTCTGAAGGAAGAAAACGAGAAGCATTTTCTTGCACAGAGCATGGCAGCCGGTGACGATGACAGTGCGTACACTGGCGGTAAAAGTGAAACAATCGAACCCATGTCCGGCCGCCAGAAAGCTATTCTGTGGGTCTTCGGCCTGAGCTTTCTAATCATGGTCCTGGGAGTGATTCCATGGGCAGATAAATTCGGCATCACCATATTTGAAGACTTCAATATCTGGTTCAAGAGTCTTCCGTTTATCGGGACTCTTTTCGGAAACGTTACGCCGCTGGGTGAATGGTGGTTCGGTGATATTACCGTTTGGTTCCTGATCGCATCGCTGATATGCTGGGCGATCTGGGGATGGGAAGAAATGAAATTTGTTGCGTTATTCATTGAAGGTGCAAAAGATCTGCTGAGTGTGGCCCTGATTATCGGTGTTACACGAGGAATCTCTGTAATCATGAATGACGGCGGACTGACAGCGACATTGCTGCATTTCGGCGAGGAAGCCCTTCAGAGTCTGGGTGCTGTTGCATTCACGGATCTGTCGGCAGCCTTCTTCGCGGCCCTCTCATTCCTGGTGCCTTCGACATCAGGAATGGCGGCGCTGGCAATGCCCGTAATGGCTCCGATCGCCGACTTTGTCGGCGTGGGCCGCGACCTGGTGATCACGGCTTTCCAGGTCGGAAGCGGGCTCGTGAATTTCATAACACCTACAAGCGGTGTACTGATGGGAGCGCTGGCACTGGCCAGAGTTCCATATGGCACATATCTTAAATGGGTGTGGAAATTTATCGTGATTCTGACCATTGTGTGTCTCGTGATCCTGAGTGTAGCAGCGCTGTTGTAACTTTGAGGCACTGTCCGCTTTGCATTTTGCATACAAATCGGCATTTGCCGTGCGGCGTTTGCAAACAAAGCATCTAAAATACGGAAATGTTCACAAACAACGGCACATTTTACTGACGATTTGCACACAAATGTTGAATCTTGCAATTTGTTTGCAAACAAAAAAAAAATACAGCGGAATTGTTAACAAAATAGATGAAAAAATTGGTGACATAATGAAGAAAAGACCCCGGCGTTTGCAAACGCCGGGGTCGATTTACTTATTTGTATGCAATTCGCGCCAAAAGGCGTGCTGGCACGAACACATATGCAATTCGCGCCAAAAGGCACGCCGAAAAACTTAGTCAACCGCTTTCATAGATGCGGCCATATCGATCCGTCTCAGCTTGCGTGACATTATAAGATCTACAAGTGCCGAGAAAATCAGTGTGAACAGAGCCGATATAAGGTATGTTGAAATGTCCAGTTCACGGCCGAATACCATGTCGGTGGATTCGGCGACAATAACGATATAGTAGTGGAGCAGCTTGCCGAGCGCCAGTCCCAGGATCGTGCCGAGTACAGATAATATTGCTATTTCTCTGAAAATGTAGGCGGCGACTTCTTTGTTGTGATATCCGAGAACGCGCAGCGTTGCCAGCTCACGGGTACGTTCATTGATATTGATATTCGTCAGGTTGTACAGAACTACTGCTGCGAGCATTCCTGAGAAGGCAACCAGGACGTATACGAGGAAGGTCAGGCTGTCCAGAATTGTTTCATAGATCTCGCGGGACTGGGAGGTGAACTCTGTAGCAGAAATATATTCACTTTCCAGCAGATCTTCAGTGATGGATTCCTGCGTGTCCTGATCAGTTATGCCGGATCTGAGCAGGTAACCGTTATATTCAGGAACTTCAAAACCGTCGGCGTAAACATCCGGTGCAATATATACATAACAGCCGGAATAGTTCTCGGTCGTTCCGGTGAGTTCAAAGTCAGCAGATACCCCGTCCGGATCAGTAAGTGTTATCTTATCGCCGGGACGAGCTTCCAGTACTTCGGCCATCTTTTCCGAGATGACTACAGAATCGTCCCGGAAGGCTACCGGCTCGCCGGACCTGCGTTCATGCAGAGACACGAACGATTTCATCTTAGAAGGGTCATCAGGAACATAGATCGTTGAACTGATGATTTCTTTGTTTTCGCTTCCGGAAAGATCCATGCTGCGGCTCATTACTGAAAGATGATCGTGTTCATCCAGAAAATCGTCAAGTATCGCGGCAGATCCGCTGTCGGACCCGGAGCCTGCGATATAATCGCTTCCACTTTCGGAAAGTTCGATGCGCATATCATATCTGATGATATCATCATACTGTGTTTTTACCAGTTTTGTCAGCGAATCCTGGATACCGAAGCCTGCAACCATAAGAGCGGTGCAGCCTGCAACACCGAGGACAGTCATAAATAGGTGCTTCTTGTAACGGAACACGTTCCTCAGGGTCGATTTGTAACTGAAAGACAGCCTGTTCCAGAAGAAACCTATGCGTTCCAGCAGGATGCGTTTTCCGGCTTTTGGTGCACGCGGGATCATCAGCTGTGCGGACTTTTCATTCAGTGTATGGCGGCATGCTGCCCATGTAGCACCCAGTGTGCATACGATTTCCAGAATACAGGAAAGAAGTGCGTATTCCGGATGGATCTCTGTAATGAGCGGAGGCAGTGCGTACTGCGAGCTGAAGGCCATTGCAATTACACGCGGCAGTCCCGAAAAGCCTGCCAGCAGGCCTATGATGCAGCCGATAACTGTAGCCGCGCCGCAGTATATCATGTACTTTGACATGATAGTGATACGGCGGTATCCGAGAGCTTTGAGGGTACCGATCTGGATGCGTTCTTCCTCAACCATTCTTGTCATTGTAGTCAGTGAAACGAGGGCTGCCACAAGGAAGAAAAAGACCGGGAATACTGTTGCGATATCGGCAACTTTTTCTACATCGATAGAGTAACGTGCATAGCTGACGTTGGAATTACGGTCGAGAATATACCATTCGCCGTGCTCTATATCACGGATTTCCTGCTCGGCATCAGCAATTTCAGCCTCTGCGTCCGCAAATTCTTTTTCCGCAGTACTGCGGGCCTTACGGAGCTCGGTTCTGCCGTCAGCGAGTTCCTCTGCAACAGACTCGAGAGTTCTGCGCTACTTCTGCAGCTCGGCAGTTCCGCGTTCCCACTGAGCAATGCCGGCATCATACTGTGCGATCTGGGCAAGAACCTCGTTAGAAAGAGGGTAGCCGGCTGCCTGAGCTGCTTTTGCTTCATCGATCTGAGGTTTCACAGCATCAAGCTGTGCCTTCGCTTCATCGAGTTCTTTCTGTGCAGCATCAAGCTGAGCGAGGCCGTTTTCGTATTCACGCTGGCCCCTGTCCAGATCAACCTGAGCTTTATCAAGCTCTGATTCGGCCTTTGCTTTTTCGCTTTCAAGTGTATCCTTTGCTTCCTGCAGCTCCGCCATAGCTTCGTCTATGATTTCATCGTACCGTGCTGCGAGGCGTGCATCGGAAACTTTTTCTATTTTTTCAGTAACTTTTTCAATATAGGACTCATATTTCTCAGAAAAAGCATTTTCTGTGTTATGAGTAAGGATAAACAGATCGGTATAGACATCTGTTTTATATGCGTCCCTGTAAGTGTAGAGGATGACGCCTGTGCGCCCTGAGCCGACAGAAGACGGCTCGCGGTTGCTGCAGAAATAATATGGGCTGTCGACGATCCCGACTACCTTGAATTCTGTGTGTGCATAGGTGGTGTCGACATCATCATTTTCAGCGGAAACAGTGATGGTGTCGCCGATTTTTACATCCTCGGTGTAGCTTGTCGGAGATTCGATCACGCATTCAGAAGCGCTGTCGGGCATGCGCCCTTCCTTCAGCTCGAGCCTGTTGACGGTCAGGTTATCAAGATCCAACCCGTAGATCCGACCGGACATCTGATTATCACTACCCACAATTACCAGTGCATCCATGACATTGCCCGGCATGATTTTATCAATTTCATCGATTCCGGACAGGGCCGCAATGTCATCATCGGTAAATCCCAGTGTGGATTTGATATCATAGTCAGACATTGCAAAATCCCGGTAATACTTGTCTGCGGTAGCCTTCATGTCAGGAGTCGATGACAGAATACCGACAAGAAAGCCCCCGCCAAGAGCGACGATTGCAATGATAGCTGCGAAACGCCCAAAGCTTTTCCGTATTTCTCTTGTTATGCTGCGGCTGTAAATCTTGCTCATAATTCTACCATTCGATATTTTCTACCGGAACAGGATCCGGATTTACTTCCATAGAGGCAACTTTTCCGCTGTGTATGTGGATGACGCGGTCGGCCATAGGGCAGAGAGCCTGGTTGTGAGTAACCACGACAACGGTTTTGTTCATAGTGCGGCAGCAGTCCTGCAGCAGTTTAAGTATAGTTTTGCCGGTATTGTAGTCCAGTGCGCCTGTAGGTTCGTCGCAGAGAAGCAGTTTTGGATTCTTTGCAAGCGCTCTCGCAATGGAAACTCTCTGCTGTTCACCACCTGAAAGCTGGGCGGGGAAGTTGCTGCAGCGGTCTTCTAGACCGACGGACTTCAGTGTTTCTGCAGGATCCAGAGGATCCTTGCATATTTCGGAAGCCAGCTCTACATTTTCGAGCGCGGTCAGGTTCTGTACCAGGTTATAGAACTGGAAAACAAAGCCGATATCGTGGCGGCGATAGTCTGTCAGTTCTTTTTCGGACATGCTGCTGACGTCGCGTCCGTCCAGCTGCACGATGCCGCTGTCGCATGAATCCATGCCCCCGAGGATGTTCAGCACCGTAGTTTTTCCGGCACCGCTGGGGCCTACGATGATACAGAACTCTCCCTGCTGCACCTCAAAATCCACACCGTTTGCGGCAGCGATCGTCTGGTCTCCCATTTTATAATATTTACATACATCTCTGAACAGTACATAGCTCATAAGTTTTCTCCTGTAGACGTGTATTTTTCAATGGAAGCCGCGGGAATGGCAGCTTCTGGTACATCTATTATAACCGTTTATAAATAATAAAAAAGGACTTAACAAGTATATGTATAAAATGTTATAATAATTTGGTATGTGAAAAATCACATGGAAAAGTAGTTTTTAATTGACTAAAGGCTGCAAACCCGGCCTGAATAGTAAGGAGAATAGAACAAAATGAAAACAATGGAAGTATTTAAAGGCAGCGATAAGTACGTTGTTACAGAAGAACTGAAAAATGCTGTTAACGTTTCTATCGCATTACAGAAACCACTGCTGATCAAAGGCGAACCTGGTACAGGTAAAACAATGCTGGCAGAAGCTATCGCTGACGCACTGGATATGGATCTGCTGATCTGGGGTATCAAATCCACAACTAAAGCTCAGGAAGGTCTGTACATCTACGATACAGTACAGAGACTGTACGATTCCCAGTTCGGAGAAGGTGACGTAGCAGATATCGCTCAGTACATCAAGCTGGGTAAACTGGGTGAAGCATTTGCTTCTGACAAACAGGTGGTACTGCTGATCGACGAAATCGATAAGGCTGACCTGGAATTCCCTAACGACCTGCTGTGGGAGCTGGACAAGATGGAATTCTACATCAACGAAACAAAAGAAACAATCAAAACTAAACACAGACCAATCGTTATCATCACATCCAACGCAGAAAAAGAACTGCCGGATGCATTCCTGAGAAGATGTATCTTCCACTACA
>JAGBGL010000011.1 GCA_017936025.1 Bacillota bacterium
CCCATCTGATTTCACACCTGTATGTACAACAGAATTTATGACACTGGCTTCCATGAAGGATGAGTTCAAAGCAATGAATGTTGAACTGCTGGGTCTGTCTGTTGACTCTCTGTATTCACATATTGCATGGGTACGTGCGATCGAATCCTACGAATGGAAAGGAATGAAGAATGTAAAAATCGACTTCCCGATCATCGCGGACCTGAATACAAAAGTTGCAACTTTATACGGAATGCTGCAGCCGAACGTATCCAGCACACAGGCTGTACGTGCGGTATTCGTAGTAGACCCTGAAGGAGTTATCCGTTCTATCGTTTACTATCCACTGTCCTTAGGACGTAACTTTGATGAAATCAAGAGAATGATCCAGGCTCTGCAGAAAGCGGACGAAGCTCACTGCTCCACACCTGCTGACTGGAGACCGGGCGATGATGTTATTATGTCTGCTCCTGTTACATGCGAAGCAGCCGAAGCAGGTCTGGCAGGCATGGGTGAAGATGAATATGCGATCGACTGGTTCCTGAGATTCAAGAAGGATAAATAACAGACTTATGAGAACTGTTTCGTATGAAGCAGTTCTTTTTTTATGGTATAATTAGTATATCAAGGAGTGAATTATATGCAAAAATATCCGGTTTTGAATGTTGATTTAAATGCAATAAGAGAAAATGCTTCGGTAATGACTTCGTTCTGCAAGGAACGGGGTATTTCTGTTGCAGGCGTTATAAAATTCTCTGATGGAAGCCTTGAAATTGCAAAGGCTTATGCCGATGGAGGGTGCCGTGAGATTGCTTCCTCCAGGACTCGTCATATGCGGGCGATAAAGAGTGCATATCCTGAAATTACCACAATGCTTATCAGGATACCGATGTTCAGTGAATGTATGGATGTAGTAAAGTGGTGTGACATCAGCCTGAATTCTGAGGAACTGATCCTGCGCAGGCTCGATGAATGTGCAGCAGTTTACCGTAAAAAGCATAGCGTTCTGCTGATGCTGGATGTCGGTGACAGGCGTGAAGGTGTTGTAGGCAGTGAGGAACTGGTAAGACTTGCGATGCTGGTTGAAAAAGAGCTGGCCAACCTGGAACTTGCCGGAATCGGCTCATCTTTTGCATGTGCTTCCGGAGTGCTTCCTGACTGGGACAATCTGAGCGAGCTGGCTGAGGCGGCAGAAGCTGTGGAGGCGGCTATCGGGCGTAAACTCGATATTGTTTCCGGCGGAAGTTCCATAACTCTTACGCTGCTGGCAAACGATATGCCGGTACCGGATAAAATAAACCATCTCAGAATAGGCGGAGCGATTGCGAACCCTATGGCGATCAGAAGGAACAGAGGAGTTGAAATACCTGGACTCAGAGAAGATGCTTTCACACTTACTGCTGAAATCGTGGAAGTTCAGACTAAACCTTCTGCGGCGGCAGGAACAGGAAAGAACTGGGCCGGACAGATAGTAGAGCGTGAAGATATTGGTACAAGAACGCGTGCGATAATTGCCCTGGGCAGTCAGGATATAGGAAGTGCAGAGCAGCTGATTCCTCAGATGAAAGGCGTCAGTGTTCTGACAGGCAGCAGCGACCATACTATCCTGGATGTGACAGACAGCCGGAGACGCTGGCTGCCGGGAGATCTAGTGGAGTTCTCGTTGTACTATATGGGGCTGCTCTATTGTTTTTCAACACGCGGTGTTGAAATAAAATATATTTGACAATAAAAATAA
>JAGBGL010000101.1 GCA_017936025.1 Bacillota bacterium
ACCCGTCCGCACATGGATATGAAAACCTCCCATTCCCATTTTCCGGAAGATCCGTATCTGCCTGGCCAGCTCTTCCCTGTCCAGCTTTCCGTTCCATGCCCAGAAAGGCGCTCCTCTGTACTCACTGGTGGGATTTTCAAACAGTTCTCTGTCCAGGTTTTCTACGTCGTATCTGTTTACAACTCTTAATCCCTTCAGACCTTCGATCTGAAGTAATTTTATAATATCATTTTTCAAAGAAGCCGCTTCATGAGCAAAAGCTTCTTTCTTTTCCACATAAATTCTGTAAACCATTATTTCTCCTCTATTTGTTCAGATCCAAAAGCTGTGCACTGATCTTTTCAACTGCCTGTGGAAGCAGGATCCATTCTGCCTGTTCCATAACACGCTTCTGCAGAACTTCCGGTGTATCATCATCAAGAATTTCTACAGCTTTCTGTGCAATGATCTTGCCGCCGTCAGGGATTTCATTAACAAAGTGAACTGTTGCCCCTGTCACTTTTACGCCGTATTCCAGCGCCATTTCGTGAACCTTCAGACCATATGCTCCTTTTCCGCAGAAAGATGGGATCAGGGATGGATGAACGTTAATGATTCTGTCTTCATATGCACGGATAAAATCCTTGCTTAGAATTTTCAGGAAGCCGGCCAGGACTATCAGATCTATTTTCTCTTCTGCAAGCTTTTCAAGCAGGTGGGCCTCATCTTTCATAACAAAGCCTTCAATGCCATGGTTCTTTGCTCTTTCCAGTGCATAGGCACCCTCTTTGTTTGAACCGACTAAAACGATTTCTCCGCTTTTAATGATTCCTGCTGCCTGTGCATCGATCAGTGCCTGTAAATTTGTGCCGCCTCCGGACACTAAAACTGCAATTCTAATCATTACAGAATCACCTTCTCTTCACCCTCAATGATTTCACCGATAACATACGCATCGATTCCGCTTTCTTTTAACAGTTCCAGAGAAGTTTCAACTTCATCTGCCGGAACTACTACTGTCATGCCGACACCCATGTTATAAGTATTGAACATGTCTCTTTCAGGAACATCTCCCCACTTCATGATTAGATCAAAGATTGGCAGGACTCTGATAGCATCTCTGTCGATCTTTGCACATAATCCGTCAGGAATTGAACGAGGAATATTTTCATAGAAACCGCCGCCTGTAATATGGGAGATACCCTTTACATTCACTTTTTCGATCAGAGCCAGTACCGGTTTTACGTAAATTTTTGTAGGCTCTAACAGTGCTTCCGCAATGCTTCTGCCGCCTAATTCTTCACGGGACACATAAATTTCAGGATTATTATTGTCGATATCGAAAACTTTACGGCATAAGCTGAAACCATTGGAGTGGATTCCTGTAGACGGTAAGCCGATAACAACGTCGCCTGCTGCCATCTTGGATTTATCGATCATTTTAGGTTTGTCAACCACACCTACAGTGAAGCCCGCCAGGTCATAATCATCTTCCGGCATCAGTCCCGGATGTTCAGCAGTTTCGCCGCCGATCAGAGCAGCACCGGACTGTACACAGCCTTCTGCCACGCCGGAAACGATTTCTGCGATTCTTTCCGGAATGTTCTTGCCGCATGCGATATAATCCAGGAAGAATAAAGGTTTTGCTCCAACGCAGATAATGTCATTTACGCACATTGCCACTGCATCGATACCAATAGTATCGTGTTTATCCATTAAAATAGCTAATTTCACTTTTGTACCGCATCCATCTGTACCGGAAACGGAAATAGGCTCTTCCATTCCTGCAACTTCTGCCAGGCTGAAGCATCCTCCAAATCCGCCAACGTCATCTACACAGCCTGCATTACGTGTTCTTGCAACATGCTTTTTCATCAGTTCAACAGACTTGTATCCTGCAGTAATATCTACACCTGCAGCTGCATAGCTGGCAGAGAATGAATTCTTATGATCCATAGTTAAATCTCCTTTTATTATTAAATATATTA
>JAGBGL010000102.1 GCA_017936025.1 Bacillota bacterium
TATTCTTCATAGAACAGTTCCATGTTGCTTTCACCTTTTTTAGCGGTACAAGGCATGACGGAAACTGTAAAAATATTTTCAGGGTCAACGCCGATTGATTTGGCGAAGTAACTTTTCATAACAGCACCAAACATCTGTTGTGGCGATTTTGCTGTTGATAACTGTTTCACCAGATGAGGATACTGGGATTTGATGAAACGAATCCATCCAGGACAGCAGGATGTGAACATCGGACGCTCTTTTGTTTCGCCGTTTGTAAAACGCTGAAGGAATTCATTTCCTTCTTCCATAATTGTCAGGTCAGCTGTAAATGTTGTGTCGAATACATAGTCAACGCCGAGACGTTTCAGAGAGTCCATGATCTTGCCGATGGTTGCCTCTTCTCTGGAAAGGCCAAGTGCTTCTCCCCATGCTGCGCGTACGGCCGGTGCAACCTGTGCAACGACGACTTTATTTTTATCAGCGATTGCATTCCATACTTTCTCTGTGTCATCGCGTTCTCTGAGTGCGCCGACAGGGCAGTGTGTGATGCACTGTCCGCACAGGGAACATGCAACTTCGCTGATCTTGCGGTTGCCGGAAACATTGACTGTTGTTCTGGAACCCGTTCCGGACACATCCCAGATATTTAATCCCTGTACCTTATCACAGATCTGAATGCACCGCATACATTTGATACATTTTTTAGAATCTCTGATCAATGGGAAATTCTTGTCCCAAGGATAATTTTCCGGTTCCTGTTTGAATGGAACGTCAAGAATATTCAGGTCATTTGAAAGTGTCTGAAGAGCACAGTTTCCGCTTCGCACACAGGTAGGACACTGACCGTCGTGCTGAGAGAGAATCAGCTGCACGTTGTGTCGTCTTGCTGCGCGGACTTTTGGGCTGTTTGTGTAAATAATCATGCCTTCTTTTACAGGGTTGATACAGGAAGTGACCAGTTTGTCATATCCTTCAATCTCAATCAGACATACACGGCAGGCAGCAATTTCATTTATATCTTTTAAATAACACAGTTTTGGAATGGAAATACCGATGCTTTCGGCAGCTTCCATAATTGTTGTACCTTCCGGTACAGAAACTTTTATATTGTCAATTGTAAGATTTACCATAATCCTTTGCGACCTCCTTTGAAAATACCATAGCCATAGTGGTCACAGCGCAGACATCTGCCAGCTTCCTGACGGGCTTCATTTTCTGTCATACAGTTTTCAATTCCCTCGAAATCGCAGACACGTTCGCATGCTTCACGTTCCGTCAGGTCGATTCTTCCGCAAGGTGCACAGTCGTCAATTCGAGAATCCGGGATTTCAACATCACATGGAAGAACGTGATGATATCCGAGATATTCATCGATATTTGCAGCTACAACTTTTGCGGCAGCGATTGCACGGATAACAGTTGCAGGACCGGATGCACAGTCACCGCCGGCAAATACGCCAGGGAGATTTTCGAAACTTGCATCTGGTTTTGTCAGAAGCTTGCCGCGGTGTACCGGAACACCTGCTTCTTCAAAGTGTTTATATTCAATATCTTGTCCGATCGCAACGATCAGCGTCTGGCAAGGAATATAAATGTCCTCTTCTCCGGTTGCCTTTACAGAGGCGCGTCCGTTTTTGATGCTGCTGATCATCTGAGGAGTTACGTAAAGTCCTTTGATATGGCCGTTTTCGTCTGTGTCAATGCGAGATGGGGCTTTCAGAGTCAGAATTTCAACTCCCTCAGCCATGGCTCCCTCGATTTCGGCCTGAAGAGCAGTCATGTCGCACTGGCGACGGCGATAAATACAGCTTACTTTTTTCGCTCCAAGACGTTTGGCTGTACGCACGGCATCCATAGAAACGTTGCCGCCGCCGATAACAGCAACTTCCTGGCCTGTAAGATCTTCACATGTGCCGAATCCTACGTCACGCAGGAATTTTACTGCAGATACAACGCCGTCGGCATCTTCTCCTTCCATGCCGAGTTTCTTGTCTGTACTTGCACCGATTGCGATCAGAACAGCGTCATATTCTTCGCGGAGTCCCTGGATTGTGATATCCTTACCGATTCGTTTGTTATATTCTACTTTCACACCTGTCTCAAGGATTGCTTCAATATCTTCATCGAGACGTTCCTTTGGAAGACGGTAGTTTGGAATACCATAGCGGAGCATACCGCCGAGTTTTGGAAGCGTCTCAAATACAGTAACCTGATGTCCCATAAGCTGCAGATAGTATGCAGAGCTTAATCCGCCAGGACCGCCGCCCACGACAGCGACTCTCTTTCCTGTGGGAGGCATGCATTCAGGTGGAGGTACTTTGCCGGCATAGTCAGCAGCAACTCTCTTGATTCCGCGGA
>JAGBGL010000103.1 GCA_017936025.1 Bacillota bacterium
AAATAGAACTTCTCGCAGATATTGTCCGCCCTGACATAGGTCTGATCACTAATATAGGAATGTCTCATATAGAAAATCTGGGCAGCCGGGACGGCATATTCCAGGCTAAAATGGAACTGACAAAACATTTCGGTGCTGATAATGTCCTGATCGTTTCGAGAGATGAGGAATATCTCAATGAAGAACGCATAAACGGCCCGTATAAGCTGGTGACAGCAGGAAGCGACGGACACAGTGAATATATTATTTCACATATTGACGATTTCGGCGCTGAGGGTATACAATTTACATTGGAACATAATGGAGAAATGCAGCGTTTCAGTCTGCCTGTACCGGGAAGACATAACGCTTTTAATGGTGCGCTGGCTGTTGCAGCAGGTGCCCAGCTGGGAATAACAATGGAAGAAGCGGCACGGGGTCTTGCTAAAACTCAGCTTACAGATAAGAGACTGACTGTACGCGGAAAGAATGGCATAAAAGTAATAGATGATACTTACAATGCCAGCCCGGATTCCATGAAAGCAGCGATCGATGTCCTTATGAAGACAAGAGGTATCCGCAGTGTTGCGATTCTCGGTGATATGTTCGAATTGGGTGAAACCAGCAGATTACAGCATGAACTGGTAGGAAGATACGCAGCACAGCAGAAGGTGGAGCTGCTTATTGCTATTGGCAGTGACAGTGCCGAAATGGCACGCGGTGCCAGAGAAGAAGGCATGGAAAATGTAATGCATTTTTCTGATAAAGACTTATTTTTTAAAGAAATGGACAGAATCATTGAAAAGGGCGATGTGATCCTGCTGAAAGGATCCCGTGGCATGGCTATGGATAAAATCGTCAGCAAAATTATGGAGTAAATGGAGTAAATGGAGTAATAGGAGTAGTTATGAGTTACACAACAATTGGAATAGTGGTTGCGGCAGCGTTTTTAGTCTCTGTCATTCTCACATGGCTCGAAATTCCGGTCTTAAGAAGAGCGGGACAGAACATCAGAGAAGACGGACCGCAGTCTCATCTTTCTAAAGCGGGAACACCAAGCATGGGCGGTATCGCTATCGTTATCGGAACGATCATCGGATGCGTGGCAGGATTTGCATACTCTGCAGATCTGGCAGCGGCGATTCTGGTGTTTGTACTGTTTGGACTTGTGGGTTTCCTGGATGACTATCTGAAAGTAATCAAGAAGAATAATCTGGGACTTAGAGCTTATCAGAAGTTCGGACTGCAGATGATCATTTCGATTGCATTTGCTGTTTATATGGCTTACTTTTCCGGAGACGGCACGTCTGTATGGGTGCCATTCGTAAATGTGAATGTAGACTTCGGTATCATGTACGTTCCTTTCATTGCGTTTGTTTTACTGGCTATGACAAATGCGGTGAATCTGACTGACGGTCTGGACGGACTGGCATCAGGAGTAACTATTCTTGTTTCACTGTTCTTTGCAATCGCGGCAGTGACATATAATGCGAGTGCCGGCGGCGGAGTGTTCTGCGCAGCGCTGGCAGGCGGATGCCTGGGATTCCTGGTATTCAATAAGAACCCTGCGAAAATATTCATGGGGGATACAGGTTCTCTGGCTCTGGGCGGCGGTCTTGCGGCAGCTGCCATTGTGATGCATTTCGAACTGCTGCTTCCGATCGCGGGATTTGTATATGTTATGGAAGCTCTGTCTGTAATCATTCAGGTAGTGAGCTTCAAAACTACAGGCAAACGTGTTTTCAAGATGGCCCCTCTGCATCATCACTTCGAACTGAGCGGTCTGAAAGAAAAACAGGTTGTAGGACTGTTCTGGGGACTGGCACTGATCTTCTGTCTGATCGGTCTGGTTATTTTATAAAGGTGTGAATATGAAAGCAAATATTGATAATATTAAAAATAAAAAGATACTGGTAGTAGGATTGGGTAAATCAGGGATCGCGGCGATCGATGCAATGATCACACTGCAGGCTGAAGTATATCTCCAGGATTCCAAAACTGAGGATAAGATCGACCCGCAGCTGGTTGAAAAGCTTAGAAATGACGGCGTGAAATGCTATTTCGGAAGCAAACCGGAAGATATGTCTGTTTTTGACATGCTGATCCTGAGCCCCGGAGTGCCTCCTCAGCTGGATTTCATCCAGCAGGCAAAAGCTGCAG
Organism: Bacillota bacterium; assembly: GCA_017936025.1. Taxonomy (GTDB): domain Bacteria; phylum Bacillota; class Clostridia; order Peptostreptococcales; family Anaerovoracaceae; genus RGIG9096. Next base: position 2,140 of record JAGBGL010000103.1, read on the forward strand.
GTGCGGAAATTGTCGGTGAACTGGAAATCGCTTACCGCATCGGAGAAGGCAATTATGTAGCTATTACAGGAACGAACGGAAAAACAACAACAACTTCTCTAGTAGGGGAGATATTCGAAAAAGCAGGCAAGACTACATACGTAGTAGGAAATATCGGTGTGGCTGTTATTTCCAAGGCAATGACTTCTGAACCGGATTCCTGGATGGTAACAGAAACAAGCAGCTTCCAGCTGGAAACTGTATCAGAATTCAAACCGGTAGTTTCTGCTGTGCTCAATCTGACACCTGACCATATGGACCGCCATAAAACAATGGAAAACTACGGTCAGGCGAAGGCGAATATTTTCAGAAATCAGGATGAAAACGGCTATCTTGTAATAAACTATGACGATAAAGTGTGCTTTGAACTTGCAAAAGACTGCAGAGGCACAGTGATTCCATTCAGCAGAAAGGAAGAACTGGAGCTGGGTGCGTTTGTTAAAGACGGCACTATTGTAATAAAGAATGAACAGGGCGAAATGATTTCTTTCTGCAAAGCTGACGAACTGGCTATCCCGGGCACTCATAACCTGGAAAATGCGCTGGCTGCTGCGGCAATTGCATATTTTGCAGGATTGGACCCTGATGCAATAACAAAAGCTCTTAGAGAGTTCCAGGGCGTTGAGCACCGTATGGAATACTGCGGTGAAGTTGAAGGAGTGCGTTTTGTAAATGACTCAAAAGGAACGAATCCCGATGCTTCCATCAAAGCAGTGCAGGCAATCAAAGGCGGCATCGTCCTGATTGCGGGCGGTTACGACAAAGGTTCGGAATTCGATGAGCTTATCGAAGCTTTTGACGGAAA
>JAGBGL010000104.1 GCA_017936025.1 Bacillota bacterium
CTGACCTGAAAAGTCCGCGATCTGCTTCTGCGTTCCGGAAGCATACTGCATGATTGCATTGCTGTCGTACAGATCGATTTTCTTGGCAAAAGCTTCGATCTGATCACGTTCTGTCGTTGTCAGCGGATATCTTTTATATTCTTCACTTGCCGTGAGAACTTCCACTTCAAGTTCCGGTTCCGCCTGCAGCGTTTCCGGCTCCGGTGCCGCACCCATGTTGAAATCTGTGTTAAAATCACTCATCCTGTTTTCCTCCCTTTAACTCGTCTTTAGTCAGTCCTTCCTGCGCGAACATCGTCTTCAGTACTGAAATGTCGCTGGCAACATCCATCGCTATCTCCACATGCATACTGTCGTACAGCTTTTCATAAGCCTCGTTGATAGTGTCAAGCGTCTCTGCGATCTCTGTCTTGGCCCTTGTCATATTGTCTCCCAGAATAGTTTCCCGGTCCATCTGCTGATATGCCCTCACAAGTTTTTCTGTTGTCGGCATATAATAACTCATAAACCTTCTCAGCTGGTCGATCTGGTCAGGATTGTTTCTGACATATTCAAATATTTTTCTGACTACATCTTCCATTCTGTAAAGTTTGCCGGAAATCACTTCATCCGGAATAGCGTCGTTTGCTTCGCGGATAGTCTTTATATAAGCTTCTCCTTCTCTGATAACCTGCTGCAGATCTTCCGGCATCGCCTTAAAGCCCTGTGCTTCGGCCTCCGCCCGGGCTCTGGCCTTAGCCGCGCTGTCTCTTGCCTGCACATACTGTTCATAAGTCTTGTTTGTACCTATGAAGCAGGTTTCCTGATCATCCAGGTGTCCTTCCGGGAAAAACTTTTTATCTATCATTTTCCTGAGATCTTTCACAGTGAATTTCTCGTCTCTGCCTGTTGCAGAAGCCATTGCTGCTATCTGGCAGAAGCTGTCATTTCTCAGAGTATTACAGTAAGTCCGGAACCTCTTCGCTGTGCCATACTGTCTGGTTCCCGCAACTGCAAGGACAATTCCTGCCGCCGTAAACGGCACCATCAGACCTGCTGCAGCTCCGGTAACACCCAGCGCAAAATTATCCACCGCACTCGCCGGGATCATCATAAGAGCAAGTCCTATACATGCAATGCCGAATACAGCCGTCATCGCATAACCGCATATCATCATTGCCAGCGGACCGCCTGTTTTCGGCGGTTTTGAAGTCACCGGCACAACACCCTGCCTGTAGACCCCTGCCGTTTTTCTCTGTGAATAAGATGCAGGATCCACCCGGTCAAATCCGGCATTGGGGTTCCCCTGTCCCCATGCTCCTGCCGGCGGCGTTTCTTCCGGATCTTTATATAATTTGCCGTCCAGACCGCTGTCATATATGCTTCCTGTAAAAGCCTGCTCCACTTTCCGCTTTATATCGCGGTTGAGCTGGCTGTAATTTCCTGTATTGATAGCATCGGTGACACGTCTTCCTATATCACTTCCAAGCTCCGTGAATTCTCTTAAATCCATAGCCATCCTCCCTTTTTATTTAATTATTTATTATAACATTTTTGACATATACGGACAACAAAGAGGAGCCATAAATTGTATTTCATATATAACAACTCCGGACATTTCATAGTATTTTCAAAAAATAAAAAAGGGCGGCCAGATGGCTGCCCTTTGCAATGCAATTTATTACAGTCTGTTCTGTAATTCGATATTTGGCGTTTTGTTTCCTTCTTCATCATAGATGTAGAAACCAACACCTGTTTTTCTTCCCAAGTATCCTGCGTCAACCATTCGTCTCAGGGATACAGAAGGTCTGTATCTGGAGTCTCCTGTTTCTCTGTGGATAGTTTCCATTACGGCCAGTTCTACGTCCAGACCGATCATGTCCAGCAGTTCCAGAGGTCCCATTGGATGGTTCATTCCCAGTTTTGCAGCCATATCGATTTCTTCAATCGTGGATACATGTCTTTCAACCAGTACTACAGCCTGATTCAGCATAGGCAGCAGCATTCTGTTAACGATAAAGCCTGCTTCGTCGTTGGAAGTAACGTATTTTTTGCCCAGGAAGTGAGCAAATTTCTGACCCTGTTCCAGAACTTCTTCGCCAGTCTGATAACCTTTTACCAGTTCCAGCAGACGCATCTTCGGTACTGGAGAGAAGAAGTGCAGACCCAGGAATCTTTCAGGTCTTCTCAGTTTTGCAGCCAGTGCAGTGATAGAAATGGAAGATGTATTTGTAGCAATGATTGCATCAATACCTACATATTTCTCAACATCCTGCAGGATGCTTACTTTCAGATCTTTGTTTTCTGTTGCAGCTTCGATTACCAGATCATATTCTCTGCATTCTTCCAGCTCATGTACATAGGAGATTCTGTTCAGAATTTCCTCTCCTTCTTCTTCGGAGATTTTTTCTCTGAATACCTGGTTTTCTATTCTTTTTTTGATGTTTGCCTCGCACTTCATCAGAGACAGGACATTAACGTCATATACTGCTACAGGTAAACCTTTAGCTGCTACATTCTCTACAATACCGGAACCCATAAAGCCGGCACCGATTACGAATACATTCTTGATTCTCATTTTATCACCTTTCTTTTTCTTGTTAATCTTTTATCTGTTTATTTTTTGCCTTATATTATCGCGTTTTCACATATTATTTCGTCAGGTTTCACATCATGCTCTTCGATAGGAAGCTCATCCATGATCTGAAATCTGTAACATACAGCAATCGTTTTGCATTCACTGTGACCATGCAGATATTTGTCATAATATCCGCTGCCGTACCCGATTCTGCCGCCGTCAGCCGAAAACGCTACGCCCGGCATCAGTACAAGCGTCCGCCCGTCTATCTGAAGCATTTCTTCAGAAACCGGTTCCAGCACACCATACGGTCCGGTAACAAACGAAGTGTCCTGGTCGAATTTAAAAAACTCCATCAGTGTTCCGTTAGTTTTAGGAAGCCATAAAGATTTACCCTCTGTCCACGCCTGCTGAGCCAGCAAAGTCACATCGACCTCATTATCTATAGGCATGTAAAGACAAATTTTTTCAGCCTCTTTATATGCTTCTGTTTCACGTATTCTGTTACATATCAGCTGTGAAAACTCCGCGACCTGATCTTCTGTCATGTCCCGGCGCATTTTCAGCACCTGCTGTCTTATTTCTTTCTTTGTAAGCATATTTTCTCCTCAGTTGCACCGATTGCAGCCAGTATATTCTACCATATTTGTATCGAAAAACACTTCAGTAAAATGAAAACACTATTCAAATTTTTGAATACATGTAGGCCATCGTCCCGAAATTATAAAAGCCTCCCCCATGGCGAGGGAGGCTTCAATAAATATATTATGCTTCGTAAATAACTTTTCCTTCAGAAATTGTTTGCAGGATTTTGACTTTATATATGTCTGTCTTCGGCACATCAAAGATGTTTTCTTCCAGAATGATCATGTCTGCACATTTTCCCGCTTCGATAGATCCTGTTATATCTTCAATTCCTGCAGCGTATGCATTACCCATTGTAAAAGCTCTGACAAGAACTTCCGGTGCTACACTTTCCTCAGGCGCCAGTACCAGATCTTTATCTTCCGGATCTTCATCAAGATCAACTCTGTTATATCCTATCTGAACACCGCGCAGAGGTGCAGGAACCGCTGTTACATTATAGTCGCTTGCAGAACCGATTCTTACTCCTGCATCTACAAGGCTTCTGATCGGATATTCTTTATATGCACGTTCTCCCAGATAAGGAACTTCCAGGTCTTCAAAGAAGCCTCTGTATTTGAAGTGCCAGTATGGATTCAGGACTGCCGTTACATTATGATCCACCATTCTCTGATGATCTGCCGCGTCGACTACCTGAAGATGTGTGAATACAGGGCGTCTGTCTTCCCTAGGGTTTGCCGCCTGAACAGCATCCAGAACATCCAGAGCCTGCGCATTTGCTGCATCCCCAATGATATGGAAGTGCATTTCAAAGCCTGCTTTATCAACATCTGTGCAGAATTTTTTCATGTGTTCAGTTTCCCAGATAGGGTCTCCTGTGTAATCCGGATCAGATGCATAAGGCTCTTTCAGATATGCAGTCTTTCCTTCTACTACACCATCAACGAAGAATTTCACCTGATTCATCTTGAACATATGAGAATCAGCTTCATCTCTCATAGGTACGAATTTATCAAAATATTTATAGGAATCGTTTTCGGAAGTCTTGTATGCTCCTCTGATTTTGCAGATCAGCTCTCCGTCTCTGCTCATTTCTGTCAGTGCAGGAATAGATTCTTCTGCAGGGTCCAGAACAGGATCCTGAATAGAAGTGATGCCGTACTGTGCCAGATGCTTCTGCACCCACGTGATGGCTTCCTTATAGTTTTCTTTTGAGAATACAGGTCTGAGATGTTCAATCAGTGCAATCGCAGCGAATTCTCTCAGTGTTCCCTTAGGTGTTCCGTCCTCTTCTCTTTCGATGATATTTCCTGCAGGTACCTGTGTATCTTTAGTAATGTTGCACAGCTCCATAACTTTGCTGTTCACCCACACGGAATGCTTGTCATGGGACCACATGATCATAGGCTTATCGCTGCAGATCTCATCCAGCAGTTTGCGGGAAGGACCGGATTTTTCGAAGATAGGATTCTCCCATCCGCCGCCTTCA
>JAGBGL010000105.1 GCA_017936025.1 Bacillota bacterium
ATGACAGATATAGCACTTTTGCGGAATCGCTCATACGTACCGTCATTTTCTCCAGAACCGGACCAGGAGCTTCCGCACGGACGATAAACTGTCCATTGATGCCAAGTGCAGGCAGGATGGAAATTACGAATACCAGGATTCCCATACCGCCGAGCCAGTTACCGGTCGCTTTCCATAAAGTAAGAGAATACGGCATGATGTCGAAATCCATAGCGGTGCATCCGGTAGTAGTAAATCCCGCAGTAGATTCAAATAATGCGTCGACAAAATTAGGCGCAAAACCTGACAGCAGATATGGGAACGCTCCGACGATGGAAGCCATCACCCAGCATCCTGCTACGACCATGTACCCTTCACGCGAACGGAACTTGGAACGTTCAGGCTGGATAGCGATAGTCAGTCCTGCACCGAAAAACATGCACAGGACAGACACGAGAGCAAGGGCTCTCAGACAGCTTCTTTCGCCGCAAATATATGCACACAAAACAGCAGGGAGCATGGCGATGCCCATAATGAGCAGCAGAAATCCCATGATCCTTGCTATCAGCTGATAGTTTAAAAGTATGTTGACTAATCTGTGAGTAGTAGCCATAAAAATCCTTTCATATTTTTGATGCTCTCAGCATCGGCAGACCTTAACGGTCAGGGTGCCAGAATTTTGGCGTAAATATAATGAATAAAGTGAACAGTTCAAGTCGACCTGCCAGCATAAGCATTGACAGCAGGAACTTGGCAGCTCCGGAGAACATGGAGAAATTGCCCATAGGGCCTACCAGCTCGAATCCGGGACCGATGTTTCCGACACAAGTAATAACAGCAGTGAAATTTGTCACCAGATCAAAGTTGTTCAGCGATATCAGAACTGTTGAAATGAATATGATCATCAAATAGATAAATGCGTGACATGCGGTATTTGTTATAGTATCGGATGGAATTGTTGTTTCGTTGATACGTATATTTACGACCGCATTAGGATGCAGTCTGGTTGCGATACCGCGTCGTATCAGCTTGAGCAGCATCAGAATACGGATGACCTTGATTCCGCCGCCTGTCGAGGAAGCGCATCCGCCGACGAACATGAGCATCAGCAGCAGCATTTTGCTGAAAGTCGGCCACAGATTGAAATCTGTGGTAGCATATCCGGTTGTTGTAATTACGGAAGAAACATTGAATACTGCGTATCTTATAGAATCTCCGCTTTCGAATACTCCGCTGAAATACAGGTTAAGAGCGATCAGAATGGAGAATACCAGGATTATACCTGCATACATCTTGAATTCTGAATCGTGAATAAAATAGTTGTATTTTTGTTTGAAACTCAGGAAGAAAAGGTTGAAGTTGGTTCCGCACAGGATCATAAAGACTATTATGACAACTTCGATATAAACGCTTCCAAAGTGAGCAATCCCATCGTTAGAGGAGGAGAAGCCTCCTGTTCCCACTGTTCCGAATGTATGGACGAGTGCGTCGAATAATGACATGCCGCCCAAAAGAAGCAGGATTGTCTGGACTACTGTAAATAAAATATAAATGAAGTAGAGCGATTTCGCAGTATCGCTCATTTTGGCTGTTACTTTGTCAAGAGTAGGTCCGGGAGCCTCGGATGCAGCAGCATTCTGACCGCTGATGCCCAGTGAAGGCATCAGTGCGATGGCGAAAATCAGGATACCCATACCGCCGATCCAGTGGGTGAAAGAACGCCAGAACAGAAGGCTTTTCGGAAGGGCCTCGATATCTGTCAGGATAGTACACCCTGTAGTGGAAAAGCCTGAGCAGGATTCGAAAAATGCATCAAAGAAATTAGGGATGGCTCCGCTCATTGCAAATGGCAATGCGCCTGCAAAACCGGCAACCAGCCAGCATAATGTAACGACAAGAAAACCGTCACGGATTTTGAGATCATCCTCAAAATCGCGGCCTACGAACATAAGGGCCCAGCCTGTGACAGTTGTGATCATTATTGTTATTACAAACGCCAAAATAGCATGCAGCTCGTGATAGATGCATGCTACTAAAAGAGATGGCAGCATGGACAGGCCTATGACCATAAAAGCCAGTCCGGTTACTTTACTGAAAGCTTGTAAACTAAGGTTCATAAGCTGCTAGGACCTCCGTTTCCAGAAGAACGGGAATCTAGGTTCACTTACGCTGAGGAGTGCTTCTACCTCAGGAAGTTCAGACAGCAGACTGAAGATAATGACTCTGTCGCCTTCCTGAATGACAGTGTCTCCGTTTGGAATGATTACGACACCGTCTCTGTGGATAGCTGCAACCAGCATTCCTTCAGGCAGATCCATATCATTAAGAGGCATATCAATCAGTTCATCCATACGGTCTGTTGCGATGATTTCCAGCAGTTCAGCCTGTCCCTGGATCATCATGGAAGAAACAACGCGCTTGGATCCCTGTATGAATCTTACGATTGTGTTTGCGGAAATATCGTTAGGATTCAGCACCATGTCGACACCGATTTTGGAAATCAGGTCAGCATAACTGTCCTTGCTGATTTTCGCGATAACATCATCTACTTCGTGCTGAGTAGCAATCAGAGCCAGCAGCAGGTTGTCCTCGTCGAAACCTGTGCATGTTACTACCGCATCCATTTCGTCCAGATTTTCTTCTTCCAGAAAATCCAGATCTGTAGCATCTCCGTGGAGAATCATTACATCATCAAGATTGTTAGACAGGTAGTGACAGCGTTCTTTGTTCTGTTCGA
>JAGBGL010000106.1 GCA_017936025.1 Bacillota bacterium
AACTCCTCGGACTTGGAAATAAGCAGACTTCCCAGATGGTCAGATACTACAATAATATACCGGTCATTCCTGAAAGCAGCAGACTGTTCACAGTAATCGACGCCTTCTGTGATGTCATATGGGAAGGGGAAGCCAGTTCATACGTAACCATTAACAAAAATGAAGACCTGCCGTTTTCATCAATTTCGACTCCTGAATTTGAAGAAAGACCGGAGCTGGATATGGAAATGATGGAGCGCCGCTACGAATTCGAAAACCAGATTATAGATGCAGTAAAACACGGCCAGGCGTATAAGAGTGAGCTGTTTATAACCGCCCTTGCACCGGCAATGTTCGAGCAGCGTCTCAGCGATTCCGTAAGAAACTCAAAAAACTATATGATAATCATGAACACACTGCTGCGTAAAGCTGCAGAATCAGGCGGAGTCCATCCGTTTTACCTGGATAAAATTTCTTCCGGATATGCTGCGGAAATCGAAGCAATAAAAAATGTAAAAACGCTTCCGTATTTTATGAAGAAACTGTTCGAAGATTACTGCAGGCTGGTGAACAAGCATGCGACAAGAAACTATTCCACATTAATTAAAAATGTAATTATCTATATCGATGCACGGTTGTCAGAAGAACTTTCTCTGAAAAAGATAGCCGAAATGAACGGCGTAAGCTCGACATACCTTTCTACCTGCTTTAAACAGGAAACAGGAAAAAATTTTGTGGATTATGTGAACGGGAAACGTGTGGAACAGGCAAAGCATATGCTGAAAACAACACGCCTGCAGATCCAGACAGTAGCCCAGCATTGCGGGTTTCTGGACGTTCAGTACTTTGCAAAAGTTTTCAAAAAATATACAGGAAAGACACCGAGAGAATACCGGGATTTGAATAGTGGTAAATAAAAAAGAAGCGGTGTGAACCGCTTCCTTTAGATTCTTGATGTTATGCGTCTTCTTTCGGCGAATGTCCGAAGTAAGATTTATATGCCCTGTAAAAAGAAGAGTAGTCTGAGAACCCGCAGGCCATGCAGGCATCCATCGCCGATTCACCGCGCTGGATCATCGCACGTGCTGCCAGGAGGCGCTTGGCTGTTACGTACTTCCACATGGAGGTCCCTGTGACTTGTCGGAATATACGGTTCACCTGAGAGCGGGACAGATGCATGTCGTCAGCAACTGATTGGACAGAAATGTCTTCGAACAGATGCTGGTACACGTATCCTACCAGCTCGTTTCTGGCTTCGGCAGGAAGCTGCTGTTTCATAAGGTGGAACTGCCCGTCTAAATGAGTCAGGATCTGGATCAATCTTGCAAAAAGGTTCAGGCGAATGTTGTGAACACCGTTGAAAGTAAAGTTTGCAAAAGGTGTGCGGAGCAGTCCGTCGGGATCTTCAGACAGTGTGTATCTGTTGAGACGTCCCATGTTTCTTTCTGTGAACGGTGCCAGCAGGGTATTGTCAGGATCCAGTGCGGAAAGAGATTCCGGTTTGAAATGGATAGCGATCCGCTCATAAGGCTGGTCCGGATCAATATTCAGCTTGTGCATTTCACCCGGTGTGATTATAAAAATATCCTGGGCTTCCAGCGGATACTGGACGCCTTCGACCAGGTAGCTTCCCCTGCCGGAAATTACGTAGAGGATCTCAATCCATTCATGGGCATGTATTGTAAATTGCTCGGGATCAGGGTGCTCGTCAATGGTGTGATGGGCATAAATTTCCCCGTCGCGGTAAGAAAAAAGTTCTTTCATCAGGGCTGTTCTCCTGTATTTTTCAGTAGTTTGTGGTTAGAATATCATTAAATGCGTCTTTTTGCAATGTTTTTTGGCAGAAATGCAATTCCATTGTCAAAACGCTTAATATACAATAGATGCGTTAGAAAATATTATCGCTTATTGACGATTCGTGCTGCCCTGCAGCGCAGAGCGGCAATTCAAATATGAAAGGAAACCAACTAAAATGAAACTCAATCTCCGTGAAAATTACCGTTATGCAATTGCATGCCCTACTTCCATGGGCGTGAGAATCACACCGGCAAACAGAATGGCTGTACACAACAGCAACCAGTTCATGATGCAGAGCACAAGTGCTGAAAGTAACGTATTGAATGTTGCTTCTTCTCTGGGAAATGAATGTCTGGTTCTGACAAAATTCGTAAAAGGCAGCCCGATTGCAGAATTTATCAAGAGCGAACTGAGATCCAGAAATATAAGATTCGAAGGAGCAGAAGTAGAACAGGGCGGTCCGTGGGGCTACAGACACCAGTTCAATATCGCAGATTCCGGATTCGGAATGAGAGCTCCGAGAGTATGGAACGACCGTGCAGGTGAAGTCGGCTGCACACTGAATATCGATGAATTTGATATCGAAAGAATTTTCGGTCAGGAAGGGGTTGGAATGCTTCATATCTCCGGACTGATCGCTGCAATGAGTAAGGAAACTACAGAGTTCTGCCTGGCTGTAGCAAAGGCTGCAAAGGAACATGGAACTCTGGTGAGCTTTGACCTGAACCACAGAGCAACTTTCTGGAAAGGAAGAGAAGAAGAACTGTCTGCAGCTTTCCACGAAATCGCTTCTGTAGCTGACGTTCTGGTAGGAAATGAAGAAGACTTCCAGCTGTGCCTGGGCTTCAAGGGACCGGAAGCAGGCGGAAAAGATGTAACTTCCAAGATCGAA
>JAGBGL010000107.1 GCA_017936025.1 Bacillota bacterium
CCGTCTGTCAGAAGCTCGGTAAAACGGTCTTTCAGTATCCCGTGCTTGTACATAGGCAGGTGCAGGTCATTATCGATCTGGCTGAACATTTCGTGCTGACAGCATGGAACGGAAAGGATGACTTTCGTGTTCCATTTCACCGCATTGATCAGTGCATAATCTGTTGCAGTGTCGCATGCATGAAGTGTTACTACCATATCTGCATGATCGTTTGTATAGTCAGCGATATCTCCCATAAGGAACTTCAGCTCGTCGTATCCCAGGTCAGAAGCAACCTTGTTACAGAATTCGATAACATCTTCTTTGAGATCCAGACCGATGATTTCGACATCGTGATTGTGGAGCACTTTGAGGTAATAGTATACCGCGAAAGTAAGATAAGCCTTGCCGCATCCGAAGTCTATGATGCGGAGCGGGCGGCCGGGATGCTTCGGCAGATCCTCATATACATCTTCAAGTATCTCAAGATATCTGTTTATCTGACGGAATTTTGAGTAATGCTTCTGGAATACCTTGCCGTTCTTATCCATTACACCCAGACGGATCAGAAAGTCACACTGCTGTTCATCAGGAATGATATAGTTCTTTGCCTGATTGTGTTCCAGGTTTTCCTGCTTCATAGTACCAGGCTTGCTGATAAATCTCGGTTTTGCAGGCTTGGAAGCAAGTATCTGGATGTCTTCTTCTTCGGTGAAAATATTCACCTGTTTGAAATCTCTTTCGACCAGGTCTGCACAAGTTCCGATAACCTCATCTGCAGTAAGGTTGTCCTGGATCACTTTTTTTTCATACTGATATTCAGCCTGATACATCATCTGGCACTGGATGATGACAGGGCGCAGAGTAACTTTGCGGTAAGGCAGTGATTTTTTTCTCGGATTACTGAAAATCAGCTTTACTGGCTTATATTCGAACAGAGACTTCTCTAAAACTTTTATAATCTGATCCATGATGAATCCTTTCTTTTACAGTAATTTTATATATGATTATTATAGCATAAAGGTTCGAAATATGGTACAATAAATAGCTACGTATATGTATTTTTATGAATGAAACTCTTTATAAAAAAGGAAGTAGGAAAAGAGAATGGCAGAATCACAGAAAATTATCAATATAGCTGTAATAGCCCACGTAGATGCGGGTAAATCTACATTAGTAGACGCATTTTTAAATCAGAGCGGGGTATTCAGAGCTAATGAAGAAGTTGTAGACTGCGTAATGGACAGTGATGATATTGAGCGTGAACGCGGGATCACTATTTATTCAAAAAACTGTTCGGTTATGCATAATGATGTAAAAATAAATATTGTAGATACACCGGGCCACGCTGACTTCTCCTCAGAAGTAGAGCGTATCATGAAAACAGTAGATACTGTTATCCTGCTGGTAGACTCCAGTGAAGGCCCTATGCCTCAGACAAGATTCGTATTGAAAAAATCTCTGGAACAGGGACTGAATCCTATCCTTCTGATCAATAAAATCGATAAGAGGGACGCGAGAATCGAGGAAGTAGTAGACGAGGTATACGAACTGTTCATGGATCTGGAAGCAAACGATGAGCAGCTGGATTTTCCTATCCTGTACGGTATTGCAAGACAGGGTATCGTAGTATACGATCCTGAAGATGTGAAGGAGATCCATGTAGATGATGGACACGGCCATAAAATGCAGAAATCTTTTGCGGGCATGAATGGTCTGAACATCGATCCTTTATTCGAAACGATCATTAAACACGTTAAGCCTTACGCGGCTGAAAAAGCTGAAGAACCTCTGCAGCTGCAGATATCCACACTGGCATATGATGACTACATCGGAAGACTGGGTATCGGCAGGATCACACAGGGGACTGTCAGAGAAGGACAGACTGTTGCAGTAGCGAAGGCTGATGGCAGCATCGTCCAGAAGAAAATAAATCAGGTATTCATTTACAGAGGACTGAAACGTATGTCCGTAGAGGAAGCTCAGGCAGGAGACATCGTTGTTATTTCCGGTATCGCTGATATTTCCATAGGTGAAACCATCTGTGACCCGGCGGATCCGCAGCCAATGGAAATGATAGAAATCGAACAGCCCACACTGTCCATGAACTTCATGGTAAACAAGAGTCCTTTCGCAGGAAAAGTCGGCAAGTTTGTTACTTCCAGACACATCAAGGAACGTCTGGATAAGGAACTGGAAGTAAACGTCGGCATGCGTGTAGAAGAAACAGACTCTACTGACAGCTTCAAAGTTTCCGGAAGAGGTGAACTGCATCTGTCTATCCTGATCGAAAACATGAGAAGAGAAGGATACGAACTGGCTGTTTCCAAACCGGAAGTAATCATGCACAGAGATGAAAACGGAAAGGTTCTGGAGCCGGTGGAAGAAGTTGTGATCTCTGTTCTTGATGAATATTCGGGATCAGTTATTTCCAAACTGAATCTGAGAAAAGGTATGATGAGCCACATGGCAGCAGAAAACGGATATACGAGACTGGAATACCTGGTGCCTACAAGAGGTCTTCTCGGATACAGAAGTGAATTCATCAACGATACGCGCGGTGAAGGAACTATGGTAACCAGATTCAACGGCTTTGAAGAATATAAAGGTGACATTGCAGGCAGAATCAACGGTGTTGCAATAGCACAGGAAGAAGGTGTGGCTACACCGTATGCTCTCTTCAACATCAGTGAACGTGTTCAGATGTTCATCGAACCGGGCACGAAGGTTTATGAAGGTATGATCATCGGTATGAATGCCCGCAACGAAGACATGGTAGTTAACCCGTGCAAGGCGAAAAAGGCAACTAATATGCGTGCGGCAGGAAGCGATGACAATATCAAGCTTGCGCCTGCAAGAGTGTTTACTCTGGAAGAAGCACTGGAATTCATCGATGATGATGAACTGGTAGAAGTAGTTCCGGATGACATCCGTATCCGTAAAAAGCTTCTGAAAGAACTGGAAAGAAGAAGAAACAGAAAAATAGACTAACAGGAGGGGAGTATAATGCCGGAAGGATTAGGGATTCCTGAAAGCTTTCAGGGTCCGCTTGAAAATCTGATAAGTGCAGTTATTATTCTGATCCTAGGGCTCGCGGCAATGAAGGTGATACTTCATGTCATGAGAAAGACTCTTGAAAAGTCTGCTCTGGATCAGGTGCTGTACAATTTCATCCTGAAAATAGTAAAGATCCTGCTGTGGATAGTGCTTGCAATACTGATAATGGAGCAGTTCGGCTTTAAAGCGAGCAGCCTGCTGACAGTACTGGCGGCAGCCGGGGCAGCAATAGCACTGGCTTTAAAGGACAGTCTTGCTAATGTTGCAGGCGGGATCATGATAATGATCAACAAACCATTCGTTCAGGATGATTATGTGGACATCGACGGTAATATGGGATGTGTAAAGGAAATAGATCTGTTCGTAACACATCTGCACACATATGACAACAAAGTCATAACGATACCGAACGGTCTGATAAACACATCTGTATTGACCAATTACACAAAAGAAGATATGCGGCGGGTGGACTGCAGCTTTGGTATTGGTTATAATGATGATATAGGAAAAGTAAAGGAACTGCTTGCGGGTCTGGCAGTGTCCGACAGCCGTATAATGAAGGAGCCTGCTCCGGTCATCGGCGTTGCAGGTCATATGGATAACTGCATAATGGTCGATCTTAAGGTATGGTGCAGTACGGCTGATTACTGGGATGTAAAATACTACCTCGAGGAGGAAGTTAAACTGGCCTTCGACAGGGAGGGAATTACTATCCCGTACCCGCAGATGGATATTCATATTGTTAATAATGACGGTAATTAAGTGGTTCATTGCTGTCTGTAATTATATAATTTAGCTGGAAAGAGAAAGGAGACTCCGAATATGGAAAATTATAAGAAGTTTAAGCGAGTGCTGGTTGCCAACAGAGGCGAAATTGCAATCCGTATATTCAGAGCCTGCAACGAACTGGGAATCAGAAGCGTAGCAATTTATTCCGAAGAGGATAAAAACGCACTGTTCAGAACAAAGGCAGACGAATCTTATCGTGTCGGAAAAGGTAAATCCCCTGTTGATGCGTATCTTGCAATAGATGAAATTATTGAGCTGGCAAAGGCAAAAGGTGTAGACGCGATCCATCCGGGATACGGCTTCCTGTCTGAAAACGTAGAATTTGCGAAGGCGTGTGAAGAAAACGGTATCACTTTCATTGGGCCTACTCATGAAATGATGTCTGCACTGGGAGATAAAATCCAGTCCAAGATCGTTGCTAACAGAGTAAACGTTCCGACTATCCCGGGAGTAGAGGAAGCGATCAGATCCGAAGAAGATGCTATCAGATTTGCGGAATTCGCAGGATATCCTGTAATGCTGAAAGCGGCTGCAGGCGGCGGCGGAAGAGGTATGAGAATCGTACATACTCCTGAAGAACTGCTTCCACAGTTCCGTTCCGCACAGAGCGAAGCTAAGAAAGCTTTCGGTATAGATGATATCTTTATTGAAAAATATCTGGATAGACCAAAGCATATCGAAGTTCAGGTACTGGGTGATAATTACGGAAATCTTGTTCACCTGTATGAAAGAGACTGCTCTATCCAGAGAAGACATCAGAAAGTAGTAGAATTTACACCTGCTCTGGACATCACAGAAGAACAGAGACAGGCTATCTGCGCTGACGCTCTGAAAATCGCAGGCGCTGTAAACTACAGAAGTGCAGGTACAGTAGAATTCCTGGTAGACAAGACTGGTCAGCATTACTTTATTGAAATGAACCCTAGAATCCAGGTAGAACATACTGTTTCTGAAATGACTACGGGCATAGACCTGGTGCAGTCCCAGATCCTGGTTGCACAGGGCTACAGACTTAACTCTCCTGAAGTCAATATCATGAGCCAGGACGATATCCAGCCAAGAGGCTTTGCTATCCAGTGCCGTGTAACTACAGAAGACCCAATCAATGGTTTTGCTCCTGACACAGGGGTTATCAGTCAGTACAGATCTGCTTCCGGTTTCGGTATCCGTCTGGACGGCGGCAATGCGTTCACTGATTCTGCGATATCCCCATACTATGACAGCTTGCTGGTTAAAGTGACTGCTTACTCCAGAAGCTTCAATGATGCAGCTAACAAGGCTGTAAGAGCCCTGAGCGAAACAAGAATCAAGGGTGTTAAAACAAACATTCCGTTCCTGCTGAATGTTCTGAACCATCCTACTTTCAGAGCAGGAAAGTGCGATACAGGATTCATCGCAGATAATCCGGAACTGATGACAGTAAGAGCTGCAGGAGACAAGACCCAGAAAGTACTGACATTCCTGGCTGATAAATATATCAATGAAACAAAAGGACGTAAACCGAACTTTGACGTTCCTGTATTCCCTAGAATCAAACAGGAAGAAATCAATAAACTTTCCGGTACAAAACAGATCCTTGATGCACATGGACCAAAAGGACTGGCAGACTGGGTACTGGATCAGAAGAAGATCCTGCTGACAGATACTACAATGAGAGACGCGCAGCAGTCTCTTATGGCAACAAGAGTAAGAACTATCGATATGGAAAAAATCGCACCGGCAGTTGCACTGTACGGTAAAGATCTGTTCTCCCTTGAAATGTGGGGCGGAGCTACATTCGATACTTCCTACAGATTCCTCAAAGAAGATCCATGGGAAAGACTTGATACTCTGCGTAAAAAGATGCCTAACATCCTGTTCCAAATGCTGATCAGAGGTGCGAATGGCGTTGGTTATAAGAACTATCCGGACAATGTTATCCGTAGATTTATCAAAGAATCCGCATCTTCCGGAATCGATGTGTTCCGTATCTTTGACTCTCTGAACTGGGTACCTGGAATGGAAGTTGCTATGGACGAAGTGCTGAACCAGAACAAGGTAGCGGAAGCATGCATCCGTTACACAGGTGACATTCTGGATGAATCCAGAGACAAATACAATCTGCAGTATTATGTAAACATGGCTAAAGAACTGGAAAAGAAGGGTGCTCACATGCTGGGTATCAAGGACATGTCCGGTCTGCTGAAGCCAATGGCAGCTCATAAACTGATCAAAGCGCTGAAAAATGAAATCAGCATTCCTGTTCATCTGCACACACACGACACATCAGGTAATGGTATCGCTGCTATTCTGATGGCATCTAATGCCGGTGTCGATGTTGTAGATGCTGCAATCAACTCCATGTCCGGACTGACTTCTCAGCCTGCACTGAACTCTGTTGTGGCAGCACTGGAAAACTCCGGAAGAGATACTGGAATCGAACTTGACGGTATCCAGAAGATTTCCAACTACTGGGCCGCAGTAAGACCTGTATACCAGAACTTTGAATCTGAACTGAAAGCAAGTTCAGCAGAAATATATAAATACGAAATCCCTGGCGGTCAGTATTCCAACCTGAAACCTCAGGTAGAAAGCTTTGGCCTTGGTCACAAATTCGAAGAAGTAAAAGACATGTACAAGACTGTAAACGCAATGCTTGGAGACATCGTTAAGGTAACTCCTTCATCTAAAGCAGTAGGTGACATGGCGATTTTCATGGTACAGAATGATCTGACACCGCAGAATATTTACGAAAAGGCTAAGGATATCGACTTCCCTGACTCCATCGTTTCTTATTTCGAAGGTATGATGGGCCAGCCTGAAGGCGGCTTCCCTGAAAATCTGCAGAAACTGGTTCTGAAAGATAAAGAACCTATTACATGCAGACCTGGAGAACTGCTTCCGCCGGAAGACTTTGATGCAATCAAAGATAAGCTGAAAAATGAAATGGGTCTGGAAGGTACAGAAAGAGAAGCATTATCTTATGCTCTGTATCCAAAAGTTTTCGAGGATTATCATAAATCTATTGAAAAAGATGGAAACTTCCGTATGATGGGATCTGACATATTCTTCTATGGACTGGCTGAAGGTGAAACTTGCGAAGTTAAAGTTCGTGAAGGTAAAGAACTTGTTATCAAACTGCATGACATCCGAGATGTTGATGAAGAAGGATACAGAGAAGTTCTGTTTGATGTCAGCGGCAACCGCAATGCTGTACGCGTCAAGGATAAGGATGCGAATGCAACAGTAACTGCAACAAGCATTGTATATGCAAATGAAGAAGACCCGTTTGAAATCGGAGCTAACATCCCTGGTACTATTCTGAAAGTGCTGGTAAAAGAAGGCGAAGAGGTTGAAGAAAAACAGCCTGTCGCTGTAATCGAAGCTATGAAGATGGAAACTAATATCCTGGCGCCTGCAAAAGGTACAGTAGATAAAATCTATGTGTCTGAAGGACAGCAGGTAACAGCAGGAGAACTGGTTGTTAAACTGAAATAGCATATCAATAAAACTTATTTTGCGTACGGTATTTATACCGTACGCTTTTTTTGTTCATAATAAAATCAGGAGTGTGATGTATTATGAACAAATTTGAGCATTTTTTGAAGGATATAAGAGACAGACTTCCTCTTGGAATATGCTTCGACATCAAGGAACGTGAGCTGATGATAGGCGGAAGAAATGCAATGGTCTATTTTATAGACGGACTTACAAACAGCGGGATAGTACAGCATATATTTTCACATCTTATGAATATCCCTGTGCAGGCAGCGTCAGAGGCTTCCACTATGTCAGAATTCGTGAAATACAATATGCCTTTTCATAACGTAGTACTGGAGGATGATATGGCAGCCGTTATAAAAAACATGTATTCGGGACTGATGCCTGTACTGATCGACGGCTATGACAAAGTGGCGATAATCGACATGCGTTCGTACCCGTCGAGATCTGTGGATGAGCCGTCAAAAGAAAAGTCTC
The DNA here is from genome assembly GCA_017936025.1 of Bacillota bacterium. GTDB lineage: Bacteria > Bacillota > Clostridia > Peptostreptococcales > Anaerovoracaceae > RGIG9096. The sequence goes on from JAGBGL010000107.1 coordinate 7,783, forward strand.
TCCGGGGTGCAAAAGACGGTTTTACCGAAACACTGATGACAAATGTGGCGCTTGTACGCAGGAGGCTGAGGGACAGTGATCTGATATTCAGAGCATTCGTTGTAGGAAAGGTGAGTAAGACGGATGTGAGTATTGCGTACATGAGGGATAAGGCGGACCCGGAAATGGTGGAAAAGCTTTCGCTGTATCTTAATCATATCCATATAAATGCCACGACAGTCGGTGAACAGACAATCGTGGAAGCACTGGGGCACATGCAGACAAGGAAGAACTGGCTGAATCCTTTTCCGAAAGTGCGGTATACACAGAGACCTGATGTAGTGTCGGCACATATAGCAGAAGGCAAAATAGCTATACTGGTAGATAATTCACCTACTGCCATACTGATTTCCGCAGGTATATTTGATTTTGTTCAGGATGTGGACGATTACTATTTTCCGCTGCTTACGGGTAATTATTTCAGGCTTTTGCGTGTTATAGATCTGCTGGCTATAATATTTCTGACACCTGTTTATCTTCTGATATGCCAGGAAGATATCAGCATACCTATAAATATAGATTTTTTCATACCCAAAGAAGCCTTTGCTGTGCCGCTGTTCTGGCAGTTCATACTGCTGGAGTTCGCTATAGATGCGCTGAAACTGGCTTCTCTTAATACACCGGAATCGCTGGGGATGTCACTTTCGGTTATCGGGGCTCTGCTGCTGGGTGAATTCTCTATTTCTTCCGGATGGTTTATACCTCAGACTATACTATGTATGGCCATCGTAGCACTTGCCAGCTTTACGCAGCCGAGTATCGAATTGGGATATGGTCTGAAGTTTATCAGGATTCTGCTGCTCGTCGGAGCATATATCTACGGTATAACAGGTGCTGTATGTGCACTGATCATCGGGATGATCTGGATTGCTTCCACGAAAACGATAGGAGGCAGGAGTTATCTTTATCCGCTGGTCCCTTTCAAATGGGAAGCACTTAAAAAGCTGATGTTCCGCACTATCAGATAGGAAGTAATTGTATACAGTCTTTTTGTATAAAATCTGATGCATAAATACTAAATTATGGTATAATATATGTAATTGTGAAAATACTCACAATATGAATTTATGGCATGAAAGAGGACCGTTATGGATCAGAATATTTTAAAAAGCAAACTGGAAACAGCATTAAAAGTCGGTAAACCTGCTATTTTCTTCGGAGAGGTAGCAACATATATTCCTGAACTCAGAAATGTTAATAAAGATGATCTTGGTATTTCTGTATATACAAAAGACGGCGTCTGCTGCAGTGTAGGCGACTGTGATGTGCGTTTTACTATGCAGAGTATTTCAAAAATCATTTCTCTGGCTGTTGCGCTGGAAGAATGCGGATTCAAACGTGTTTTCTCCAAAGTCGGTATGGAGCCTTCGGGCGAAGCTTTCAACTCTCTGGTAGAGCTGGACCTGAACAGCAACCGTCCGTTCAATCCGATGATCAATTCGGGAGCGCTGACTATTGCAAGTCTTCTGATCCCTAAATTTACATTTGAGGAAATGCTTGAGTATGCACGTATACTATGCATGGACCCTGACATCGATATGAATGAAGCGGTATATAAATCTGAAATGGATCATGTTTCAAGAAACCGTGCGATCGCTTATCTGCTGGAAAGCAAGGGGATCATCGAATCTGATGTCGAAGAAAGTCTTTCTTTCTATACAAAAATGTGTTCTCTGAATGTAACAGCTAAGAGCCTGGCCAACTTCGGCCTGATTCTTGCCTGTGACGGCAGGCATCCGGAAACAGGTGAGCAGCTGCTTCAGAATGAAGTAGTCAGAGTTATAAAGACTATAATGCTTACATGCGGAATGTATGACGGCTCCGGTGAATTTGCTGTCCACGTAGGAATCCCGACAAAATCCGGAGTAGGCGGAGGACTGATGTCTGTAGTAGATAACCGGATGGGAATCGGAATCTACAGTCCGTCACTCGATCCGAAAGGCAACTGCATTGCAGGAAGACCTATACTGGAATATTTGTCACAGGAATTCCACCTGCATATGTTTGACCATCAGGATGAAAAAGAATAGAAAAAATCAAAGGCTATTTCACACAGCGGTGAAACAGCCTTTTTTATTTGGGAAGCGCCCTGAAGGGAGGCTTCCGTATTAAATATCCGATTCGGTGTCCGGCATATTGTTTCCGGGGGTATATTCAGGAACCCGGTCATGATAATATACATACATGTTTTTAATGCTGTAGATGTCTACAATCAGGATGTTGCCTGTATATCCTTCCTGGAGGAGTATATAGTTATATCCAACACCGATAAGAAATCCTTCCTGCTGTGTCATGTTATTGGAACCCAGCAGCTGGTCTACACGTACATATCTGCCGATCTGCGTACGGTAAAAACCATTAACGTACTGCAGTGACGAGTAATCCAGGGTCTCCTGATATCCGGGCGGAAGCAGCGGATTGGACGGCACCTGAAATGAAGGGGCATCGGGAGCAACAGAAGTTGTTACCTGAGTCGATCCGGCCGCAGGATAATCAGTGACCTGACTTGAACCCGGTATAGAAGTCACTACAGACGTCATCTGAGAACTGTTGAGCATGACATTATTTAATTCTTCAGGCATATTATTTACCTCACTTTACTAAGTATTTGCATAAGCAGATGTCGGAGTATAAAAACAGTGATCTCCGACACGGTTATGGATGACACCGACCTCTGTAGGGAAATAGGTTGGACATATGGAACTGTATGGATTGAAGAAAAACAGAGAGTCGTCTACACCCTGCAGCCGGCCGCCGGCCATGGCCCAGTCAGCGATTTCATAATGTATATCTTCAGGATTCATATTATATACATTCTGAGGATTGTATCTGCCGCCGGTGAATTCCTGCATGCAGGTAAACTGGTAAGGCTGCGTTATTACTGCCCGGATATCTCCGCCGTTGTTTACCCTTGAAAATTCTCCGTAATTAATTTCAGCACGGTTCATAACAACAGTGGCAACTCCGCGCATACCGTCAGTCCCTTCACCGCCGGCTTCACATTGTATAAGTCTTGCGAACAATTCGCGTGTATCTAAAGCCATAAGATTTCACCTCGTTTTCATACTAGATTAGTGTATGCAGGGAAAACGCGGGTGGTTAATGGCTTCTCATAAAAAAACCCTGCATCATGTTATGCAGGGGAGGTATACGGTTTTAAACGGAAGCTTCGATGAGCTCTTTTGCCGATTTGAGTGTGGTTTCTGTTATATTGATCCCGCCGAGGAGTCTTGCGATCTCCTGAACTTTTTCTTCAGGGCGCAGATGCAGGACAGTTGTGTATGTACTGCTGTCGTCGGATTCTTTTGCGATCCTGTAGTTGTGAGCACCGAAAGCGGCTATCTGAGGAAGGTGAGTGATACAGATGATCTGATGCTTTTCTGCAATCTGCTGCAGTTTTTTTCCTACGATGCTTGCAGTGATCCCGCTGATGCCTGTATCGATTTCGTCGAAAATCATTGTAGGAATATCATCATAATCTCCTACGATTTTTTTGAATGCCAGCATGATTCTGGACATTTCACCGCCGGAAGCTACTTTTGAAAGCGGTTTGAGGCTCTCGCCTCTGTTTGTGCTGATCATGAATTCAACGATATCTGTTCCGGAGGAAGTGTATTCTTCAGAAGATGTGAATTCTATCGATAACTGAGCATCTTTGAAATTGAGTTCTTCCAGTTCTGAGAGAATTTTTGCTTCCAGTTCTCTGGCAGCCTCTTTACGCAGCTGTGAGAGTTCCACGGAAGCATCGGCCAGGTCGCTTTCACATCTTTCCTTCAGCTGTGAAAGTTCTTCTTTCATCTGATCGATATTTTCAACATAGGAAAGTTTTTCTTCAAGTTCACTGCCGTAGGCGATCAGTTCATCGATGGACATATTGTATTTTCTTTTAAGATTGTCCAGGAGGTCCATTCTTGAAATAGCCTGGTTCAGTTCATCAGGAGAGAATACGGTTCTGTCGCGCATATCGCGAATCTCGCCGGCCAGTTCTTCGAGCTGATAGAATGTGTCGGAAATCTGACTGTGGATATCTGCAAGGTTCTGGGAATAGCCGGTAATGCTTCCGAGCATGTCCATGGCACGGCGTGTTCCTGTAAGGGAAGAGTATTCCTCGCCGTTGAGGAGTTCGTATGCACCTGCGAGGCTTTCATATATTTTTTCACTGTTCTGGAGCAGATTTATCGTTTCTTCCAGCTGTTCGTCTTCGCCGGAGATAAGATATGCTTTTTTTATTTCATCCAGTTCAAATGCCATGAAATCGCGTTTTCTTTTGTTCTCAGATTCTTCTGCAAGAATCTGACGCAGTCTGGAGGAAATATCGCGGTAATGCATAAATATTGCGGAAACCTTCTGTTTTGCAGGCTCGATGCTGTCCTTTTTATACATATCTACCAATCTTATGTGATAATCAGGGTTAAGCAGAGACTGATGGTCGTACTGGCCGTGGATGTCTGCAAGTTTTTTACATATGAGATTGAGGTGTGAGAGTGTAACGATTTCACCGTTGACTTTACACAGGTTCTTACCGGAAGTATTTACTTCGCGTGTAATAATGTATTCCTGTCCCTTCAGGTATCCCACCAGCTGCACTACAGCTTTTTCCTTTCCAGAACGAACAAAAGCAGTATCTGCCCGGCTTCCCAGAGCCAGGCTTACTGCTTCGATTACGATGGATTTTCCGGCACCCGTTTCGCCAGTAATGATATTAAGTCCCTCGTGGAAGTCGATTTCCACGTTTTCGATGATTGCAAAATCTCTAATGCTGATATGAGTAATCATTGAATACCTCTTGTTGATTTTATATTATCCGAGAATGCTGTTGAATTCTTCTAAGAATACAGGTGTGTTATTGTGGTCATCAATAACGATAAGCAGGGTGTTATCTCCTGCAACGGATCCGATAACGTGAGGGAAGCCGAGGGAATCGATTGCTTCACCTGCAGCGTTCGCACAGCCTGCTAAAGTTTTTACAACAACGATGTTGCCGGAACTTTCTACAGATTTGATTGTTTCTCTGAATATACTTACAAAACGGTCGGAAATAGGACCTTCGACAGTTGTTGCTGTTGCATATTTATATTTTCCGGAAGAGGACAGAGTCTTGATAAGATGCAGTTCTTTGATGTCACGGGAAATAGTTGCCTGTGTTACATCGTATCCGTATTCTTTCAGTAACATTGCAAGCTTATCCTGAGTTTCGACCTCGTATTTTTCAATTAACTCTAAAATTTTATTCTGTCTGGAATAACGCATAACATTCTCCTTTTATTCAAGTTTGATTTATGATTATACATTTATATTTATACCATACTATGCAAAAAAAAGCTACTAAAAAATGCATGGGATTTATAAATATTATTATGGCACAATCTTGCAAATAGAACAGATGTTCGCTATAATATAATGGTAATACTGAAAGCAGCATCACTGCAATTTTTAATTTATAAAGCAACTGTTTTGTGGTATAATATTGCAGGCTTGTTGCAGGGCAAGGAGGAACGATGAGGATACTTGGTATCGACCCCGGTTATGCGATTTTAGGATGGGGAATCATAGACATGAAAGGCAACCATTTCAAGGTAATAGACTATGGCTCAGTCACTACCGATGCAAAAATGGAAATGCCGGACAGACTTAAAGTTTTATACAATTCACTTATGGATATAATAGTCCGTTACGAACCGGAGGTTGCATCTATCGAAGAACTCTTTTTCAATACGAATGCAAAGACTGCTATTCTGGTAGGACAGGCACGCGGAGTTGCTGTTCTGGCATGTGCCAATTCAGGACTTGAAATAGATGAATATACACCGCTGCAGATAAAACAGGCGCTGGTAGGGTACGGCCGCGCTGAGAAAAAACAGGTGCAGCTGATGGTAAAGACAATACTTAACCTTAAGGAAGTACCAAAACCCGATGATACTGCGGATGCACTGGCTGCAGCGATATGCCACGGTCATGTATCGGGCAGCAGGAATCGTATGAAGGGGCTGAAATAGGAGGAAATCATGCTTCATTATATAAAGGGAATACTTGCGATCAAAATGGAATCTCAGATCGTTGTAGAAGCAGGCGGACTGGGATATGAGATAACTGTACCGGCCAATTCCAGTGTGTATCTTGCACGTGAAGGCGAAGAAATCACAGTGTATACAGCGATGATGGTCAGAGAAGATGATGTCAGTCTTTACGGATTCGGATCAAAGGCGGAGCTTGATACATTCAGAAAGCTTATTACAGTGAGCGGAGTAGGTGCAAAGGCGGCTGTTGCGATCCTTTCGGCAATGCCTCTGAATGAGGTGCATCAGGCTATTATCCTGGAAGATGCGAAGGCTTTAACAAGGGCAAACGGCATAGGTAAAAAGACTGCCGAACGAATCGTTCTTGAACTCAAAGATAAATTCGGTCATCTGGAAGATGCGGCGTTACCGTCAGGACATGATGCTGTGGTTTCTGCAGGAGACGCTGCCGACAACCGCACAGAAGCGGCTAATGCTCTGATGGCTCTCGGATATACAAAAGGCGAGGCTGTTAATGCCCTGGCATCTGTGAAAGATACAGATCTTACAGTAGAGGAGTACATAAAACAGGCGCTCAAGAGACTGTTTTAAAGGATAGATTATGGATTACGAAGAAAGAATAACAGCAGCAGAGGCTGCGAACAACGAAATAGTAGCGGAAACAACGCTCCGTCCACAGAGACTGTCCGAATATGTCGGACAGAAAAAGGCGACAGATAATCTGAAGATTTTCATAGAGGCAGCAAAGCTGCGCGGAGAGCCGCTGGATCATGTGCTTTTTTATGGGCCTCCGGGGCTGGGAAAAACGACTCTGGCAGGTATTATAGCCAACGAACTCGGAGTGGATCTGAGGATCACTTCCGGACCGGCTATCGAACGTGCAGGGGATCTGGCTGCTATCCTGACGAATCTCAATGAGAATGATGTACTGTTCATTGATGAGATACACCGTCTGAACCGTCAGGTAGAAGAAGTCCTGTACTCGGCGATGGAAGATTATGCTCTGGATATCATAATAGGAAAGGGTCCGGCAGCAAGATCGATAAGACTTGATATAGCGAAGTTTACTCTGATAGGAGCTACAACAAGAGCCGGCAGCCTTTCTGCTCCGTTAAGGGACAGGTTCGGCGTCAGCTGCAAGTTTGAAATGTATACTGTCGATGAACTGAAGAATATAATAGGACGTTCTGCAGATCTGCTGAACGTGGAAGTGGATGAAGAATCCCTGGAAGAAATGGCTAGGCGTTCCAGAGGGACACCGCGAGTTGCAAACCGTATGCTCAAACGTGTAAGAGATTTCTCGCAGGTAAAGGGCAGTGGGAAAATAGAGCCGGGGATAACACAGGAGGCTCTTGCAGCGCTGGGTGTTGACCCTATGGGCCTTGAAAGTCTGGACAGAGAGATCCTGCAGACAATAATCGAGCGTTTCAAAGGCGGTCCTGTAGGTATAGATACCATTGCTGCTTCACTGGGCGAAGAAAGAATAACTATAGAGGATGTATATGAACCTTATCTGATACAGAAGGGCTTCCTGCACAGGACACCTAAAGGAAGAGTGGTATCTGAAAAGGCATACCG
>JAGBGL010000108.1 GCA_017936025.1 Bacillota bacterium
AATGGAGTATACAAATACAGTCATAAAGATTCCAACCATCTGGTAACAATTATAGGATGGAATGATTCCAAAGGAGCATGGCTGGTTCAGAACAGCTGGGGCAGCTCATGGGATGGAGACGGATGCTTCTGGGTATCATATAATGACCCATCCATGACAAGCATGATGGCACTGGAAGTACAGTATGAATCTGAATATGACCTGAATTATCATTATGATGGGACTGCTTCATATGCAGGCAGAATAATAGGTGCCGGCGGACGTGTTGCGAACATTTATACAGCAAGAAACGACGGTAATTCAAAAACATATCAGCTGCTGGATGAAGTGGGTCTGACTACAAATAATACAGGTTATTCTACATACAGAATCGATGTTTATACAGGATGCAGTTCCACAAATCCTGCAAGCGGGACAAGAGTAGTATCTTTTAATGCCAGCACTAGCACTGCAGGCTATCATACATTCAAGCTTCCATATACAGTAGAAATCGCTGATGGACAGAGATTTTCCATTGTTATTACAGTAAATCAGCAGAACACTATAGCGACAGAAGAGCCGACAAAACAGAGCGGCGGTTACAGCAATATAACATATTCTCCAGTGATCAGAACAGGACAGAGTTTCTGGGCAAATAAAGGCGGATCATTCAACGACTTTGCGAGACTGGGTGCAGGCTGCTGCGCAAGAATCAAAGGCCTTGTTGATGAAGAGATTGCAAGAACAGTGGGCGTTGACTACAGCAGATACAGATATCCCGGCGCCGACAGAGTACAGACTTCTGCTATAGTAAATAACCAGATGAGAACTGACAGAGGCGTTTCCAAATGGAACACAACTATCGTTGCATATGGACTCAATTTCCCTGATGCATTATCAGGAAGCTATCTTTCCAAAGTGAACGGCAATGCGCCGATAATGCTGGTCTACAAAGAGTATGAAGCAGCAATGGTGCAGTACATACAGGACACTGTAAAATCCGGCGGTAAAGTATATATTCTGGGAGGAACCAGTGTAATTTCACCGGCGTTTGAAAACACTTTACGCAGACAGGGATTCAATGTTGAGCGACTGGCAGGTAAGGACAGATATGAAACTAATCTTGCAGTGCTTAGAGAAACGGGAGATTCCAGTCAGGAACTGATGGTGTGTGCAGGCAGTGGATATGCAGACAGCTTATCTGCTTCTGCAGTAGGCAGACCTATACTGCTGGTTGGAAGTTCTCTGACATCTGCTCAGAGTAGTTATCTTTCCGGCATCAGCAGCAGAAAAGCCTTTCTCGTAGGGGGAACAGGTGCTGTAAATAGTAATGTAGAAAGCCAGCTGAGATCCAAAGGATATGGCATGACAAGATTCGCAGGTGCTAATAGATATCAGACTTCTGCGATGGTAGCGAACTATTTCTTCGGAACATCACCTAAATCAATCGTTCTGGCTTACGGACTGAACTTCCCTGACGGACTGGCAGGAGGACCTCTCGCACTGCAGGACGGTGCACCTCTGCTGCTGGCAGATAACAACACAAACAACGTAGTTTATGCAAAAGACTATGTACGTAAAATCACAAATCTGAAGAAAGTTAATGTACTGGGCGGCGAAGGCCTGATTTCCAACAGCATGCTTTCTTATATCTGTAAATAATTTATGTTTTAAAAGAAGATCGCACATGCGGTCTTCTTTTTTCTTGCCTATTTACTGTACTGAATAGTATAATATAAATGGCAAAATCAGAAAATTTCAAACATTCAGGAGGCATAAAATGACTCGTCATAAACCATATAAGAAAATCTTAATGTGGGCACTGGCTGTAGTATTTGCGGTATCAGCAGCGATGGCAACTGCAGTACCGGCATTTGCAGATGTCAGCGAAGAGGATGAATATATCATGCGTCTTGCTGGAAATAACCGATTTGAAACAAGTGCGATAATCTCTCTGTTCATGTATGACGATGATGAGGCTGATGCAATAGTTATTGTTAACGGTCTGGATTATCCGGATGCACTGGCTGCGGCACCGTTTGCCAGCAGCGTAGGAGCACCTATTCTGATGGTCGATGGCAAGAGCGGCATCTTTGATCCTGCTGTTGCTGAAGAGATTGACAGAATCGACAGCAACCACAATGCAGATATATACATCATTGGCGGAGAGAGAGCTGTAAGTGAAAAAGTTGTAACACAGCTGAAGACAGCAGGTTATAAAAATATAAGCAGGATCTACGGTGACAACCGTTTCAAAACTGCAGTCAAGATTGCACGCAGCATAGATGACAAAGAGATAGCGTTTATAGCAAACGGAATGAATTATCCTGACGCGTTAGGTGCAGGAAGTGCAGCTTCTTTATATGGCGGAGCGATTCTGTTTACAGGCAAAGATAAACTGGACACTGCGACAAAAGAATATCTTGAACATATCGGATTTGATTCAGTCGTTATTCTGGGCGGCACCGGTGCAGTCAGCAAAGCTGTCGAAGATGAACTGAAGACACTGCAGGATGAGGTTATCCGTATAGAAGGAAAAGACCGTTACGATACTTGTCTGCAGCTGGCAGAAATCTTCTTTGAAACTACAGATTTCGTAGTAACAGCTACAGGAATGGGATTTGCTGATGCGCTGGCAGGCGGACCGTTTGCTGCAGCTATCGATGCGCCGATCCTGCTGCTGAATCCGAATTCAAATACAATAGACGCAGATATCAAGAATTATATTAAAAGCAGCGGTACAGAGTATGTAGTAGTACTTGGTGGAACAAGTGCTATCAATAACACTATCTATAAAGAGCTTGAAAAGCTCGTAAAATAGAAGGACAAAACTGCAAAAGCTAGTTACTAAAAGGAGGGAAGAAAGCTATGCGTAAACGTTTTCTTGCGATTATGACGACTATCGTAATGGTACTTACAATGGTGCCTGCGGCAGCGGCATATGGTACAGATACACAGACTTATAAGTGCATTGTATCTGCGAATGGAGGTACCATCAGTGTAAATGATGAAAGTCTCAGTGAGTGGTACGTAGATGCCCCTGAGGGTGCAACTCTCAGAGACTTCGGATCTGGTTTTTCTGTTGAATACTGGACAGAAAGAACATTATCCGGCTGGCAGATCTACGAATGGGGAACTGTCGAAGATGAGTACGGTGACGTATATGAAGACTGGATCCTTTATGAAGCAAAACTTCTTTCGACAGAAGATATGCTGGATTATTCTCTGCCGGCAAAAGAACTTAAAATAGAGGCTGTATGGGAAGGGCCTAATGCGGACTATTACAGCGATGTTACTTTTGACATTTACGGCGGAGAATTTGAACTCTCTTTTGGAGATAATGAACCGTGGAAAACAAATGGCTGGATGGAGACTCTTAAAGAGTCTGCGCTCAATAACGGCGACAATGTTGGAGATCAGCTGGAAGAAGTCGGTACAAAAATAGTGAGTGATCCGGTCAGAGGCAATGGCGAAGTTGCTTTCGAAGGCTGGCTCAAGTTCAATGAAAACATGATATCAGTGGACGAGTATGAATATGAGCTGGCTTCTGAAGAGATATACTCTACAGAAAAGATCATGACACATGAAATTCCGGAAGACGGGATCTACTATGTTGCAAAATGGGCTGATACAGAGATTGCGGAATATGTAGAATATTTCACAGGAGCAGGAGCTGCTGAGGTAGACGTAGCGTTCGATGCGAACGGCGGATTACTCAGTATAGATACTGCTGAAGGCACTGTTGAAGACGAATCCTGGGATTTCCATTGCAAACCGGGCGACAGCATCGGTGATTATATCAGCGGCCTGGACGCAAGCTGGGAATATGAGCTCCTTGGATGGGATTTATATAATCAGGAAACCGGAGGATTTGAAACATATGAAATGTCCGGATCAGACGTTTTGGACTACGTTGTCGGAAATGACAGTGTTATTTTCATTGCAAGATGGGATGAAGGCAGCTCAGGAGGATATACACCGCATGTTGAGTTCGACTATAACGGCGGTGAAGTTACTGTGGGTGAAGGTGAAGATTCTTGGTCTACTGAGTGGGACTGGTTTGAGATTCTTGAAGATGCTGACGTTGTAGAAGACCTGATTGCATATGATCCGGGAAGTGTTAAATTCTGGGACGGAAAGAGAGCCTTAGAAGGCTGGGATATTTATACAGTTCAGGTAGAACAGAATGAAGACTGGATCGAAGAGAACCGTGTCATTGCAAAAAAATGTGTAACAACAGAAGAAATGCTGGCTTATGAACTGCCAAAAGACGGTAATTCATTAGAAATCAAAGCCGTATGGAAAGGCGATGACAATGATTATAAAACAGTGCTTTATTTAGAAGGCTTCGGAGGTCTGATTGAAACGGTTGCTTTGGATGAAGATGGTGAATGGACAGAAACTTTCCATTTCAACTGGTTCACATTAAGAGAAGACAATAAAACTGTAAAAGAAAATCTGGGAATCGATACTATGAAAGACCCAGTAATGGATGACGGGGAACGTATGAATGCTGAGTTCGAAGGATGGCTGAGATATAATATTGTACCTGTAAAAACAGGTGACGCAGTTTTATATTCAGTATACGAACTTGATTCTGAAAAATTATACACAACAAAAGAAATCATAGAACAGAAAGTGCCTCATGATGATGTATGCTATGCGGCGAAATGGTCTGACATGACTATTGAAGACTGTGAATCTGAACTTAACATGTACGATCCTGCGTATCTGCAGGTAGAATACTGGTTCTATGATACAGACGGCGTGCTGCAGTGTATGCCGATGTCCATGAAGGTAGATGGAAAATCCACTTACAAGCAGCTGCTCGACAGAATGGGAAGCAAGATCCAGCACATGGAAGGTCTGGACTTTGTCGGCTGGGAATATAACGGCGACATGGGCGATCTGGGAGATTCCATAATGGACGAAGTTGCAGTAGGTACATGGATGAGCGGTACAGCTATATATGACGGTAAGGGTGTAGTTAGTGTAGATGCAAGATACACTGATGTGAACGGTGACGTAGCATGGGCATCTGTTCCTGTTATATTTGAATACGGCGATACATGGCAGAAAGCATATGACGAAGCGTTGGCACAGCTGCCTGGCGCAGATAAGCATGACCCTGCATGCAGCTGGACAGGAAAGTGGATCCCTGATGAAGATTTATCAGAGAAAATCCCTACTAATGACTTAGGCGTATGGCTGGGATTATCTGCAGAATATGAAAAAACAAAGGTAACGATCCAGTATACATACAGAACAAAAACAGGCAAAGCAAAAACTATCATTAAAAACGAAGTTTTAGGCAGCGATATGACAGTCCGTGATTACTTTGAAAATCTGACACTGCCTGATGATGCAGCAATTCCTGAGGGAGATATCACTTGGTCAGTATGCTGCGACGGATTAGACCTCGAATCACCATCAGTGT
>JAGBGL010000109.1 GCA_017936025.1 Bacillota bacterium
CCTTCGGTCTCATCCATGGAGATGAAAGTCGTTACATTCGTTTTTCCTTCAGCGATTATTTTTTCAACGTCAGTTTTGTGATCCCTGTCGAAGATCAGTATGTCGGCATAACTGCGGGCAAGAGATGATTCCAGTTCTTCATACGGAAGCCCTTTGTCCAGCGGGATGCACACGCCGAGTCCGCATACTGCTGCAAAGTAACTGAGTATCCATTCATAACGGTTTTTGCCGATTATAGCGATACGTTTTCCTCTGTGTCCGGCTTCCATCAGTCCTGTCCCCAGACTATTCACATCTTCTCTGAACCGGTTAAAAGATACTTTTTCATAAGTAAACTCTTTTCTGCTCTTTTTGTGTTTAATGATAAATGCATCTTTCTCGCCAAACAGGTCTGCTGTAATATTCAGCAGTTCTCTGAAGTCTCTGTATTCACGGTTCTTATACAAGACCTTTGCATTTTTGATCAGTTCCATTTATTTTAATACTCCTTTTTGACATGGTTTATAGCTACACTTTACATAGTTATCGAAACTATGTTAACTCATCATGCAAACTTTGTCAACCATTGACAACAACTTTTATATGTGGTATCATGTATTCGTCAAATTTCGGCGACAACGAAAAAAGGAAGGATACAATATGACAGCAAAAGGGCTGGAAGAATTCAAACTGCCCAGATGGGACGACCTGCCATCCATGGACCTATATCTTGAACAGATACTGGAACTGCTGGATGAATGGCTAGGCGACTATCTTTCTGTGAAAGGCAAAAGAGTGTTGACCAAGACAATGATCAACAATTATGTGAAGCTTCAGTATCTGAGAGCACCGGTAAACAAAAAATACGACAGACTTACAGTAGCCTGCCTGTTTGTTATTGCGGTTTTAAAACCCATATATACAATCGAGGAGATTTCACGGTTTATCAGTCTGGCACTTCAGTTCGAATCCGCTGACAAGGTTTTCGACCGTTTCTGCGATATGACTGAACAGGCTGTAAGCAATGCATTCAACAGAACTTCCATGTCTAAAACAAAAAAAGAAGGCGATCCCCGTGATCTCTTCTGGAATATTTGCAATTCATTTGCCTGCCAGCTGTACGTGAAGAAAATATATCTTCAGGCGCCGGCAGACGAGCAGCTCGAGTTTCCAACTAAGTAAATTTCATACTTTCCTATATTAAAGGGCGGCTTTCATTAAATTGAAAGCCGCCCTTTTTCATTACACTATTATACAGATAAAATATTCTTTTCCGTCGTCACAGATCTTCTGCAGAGATTTCTGTATCTTCCCGCGAATGCTTTCAGGTACTCCTGTCAGCTTGCTCTGCATCTGCTCGGCTGTCATGTCGTAGACTGTCCTGCCGAATATATTTGTCTCCCAGATTTTCTCGGGCTCAGTCTCGTACTGAGCAAGAAGCTGGGCCAGCAGGGCTTCCGCATGTTCCTGGCTGCCGACAAGCGGCGCCACTTCTGTCGTAATATCTGTTTTTATAATATGCAGGCTCGGTGCTCTGGAAACAATACGCACTCCGTACCTGCCTCCCTGCTGGAAGATCTCCGGTTCTGAAAGGATCATTTCCTGCAGTTTTGGCTGAACGATGCCGTATTCAGTTGCTTCCACCTGATTCAGCGCATCGCTGATTTTGTCGAACGATTTTTTTGCAGAAGCAAAGTCCTGAAGCAGCCTGAAGAAATGGGCATCATCCTGAACCTCGGTATCCATGATTTCGCCAATGATTTTATAAAACAGTCCCGGTACCAGTGACATATCCAGTACAGCACGGCCCGTTCCCATATCGAGACTTTCAAGACGGACACGGTCCGTGATTTCGCCATCTGAGAGCCCCTGCAGCAGGCCCGTCAGATCGGCAGCTGTATTCACTGCTCCCATCCAGCCGGCAACTTTCGCAAGCAGCGCCTGCTTCAGCCAGTGGTCCGCCGCAAGACCTTCCACAAATCCGGGAAGCGAGATCGCTATCTCATCTACAGGAAACTGATATAATAACGTCTGCATTATCTGCTCCAGCTGATTCTCCGGCATCTTCACACAGTCCACCGGAACTGCAGGCACACCGAAACGTTCACGGAGATCTGCTGCCAGCTGCTGTGCTGCCGGATCTGCAGGCATCACAGAATTCACAAGAATGATAAAAGGTTTTCCCAGTTCTTTCAGCTGACTGATCACACGTTCCTCGGCTTCGATATAGTTTTCACGGTCGATATCGCCGATCGTTCCGTCAGTCGTAATCACTATCCCGACAGTCGAATGTTCTTCGATCACTCTGCGGGTGCCGATTTCCGCCGCTTCCACGAAAGGAATCTTTTCATCGTCCCACGGTGTTCCCACCAGACGCGGCTCACCTTCCTCCATGTGGCCCAGAGCACCGGGAACCATGTATCCGACACAGTCCACCAGCCTCACACGGCAGCTCATACCGTCCGGCATATCCAGAGGGAAAGCCTGCATAGGAACGAACTTCGGTTCTGTCGTTGTGACTGTTCTGCCCGAACCGCTCTGAGGCATTTCATCAAGGACTCTGCCCCTCTCATACGGGTCTGTGATCTGAGGCACCACCAGCAGATCCATGAACCTCCTGATAAAGCTCGATTTGCCTACCCGCGCCGGTCCGACGACGCCTATATAAATATCACCGCGGGAACGTCTGGCAATACTTTCATATATTTTATAATTTTCCAAAACAAAAACCTCCCTGTGCCACATGCTGTAATTTCTACAGTATATTAGGGAGGTTTGCTTTATATTCATATTTTTACGCCGTTTGCATCTATTCGCTTACAATTTCACCTTCGAGGCTGAAAGTTTTTCCCGCAGTCACTCTCACGTTTACGATTTTGCCCACAAGGTCTTCACTGCCTTCAAAATTG
The DNA here is from genome assembly GCA_017936025.1 of Bacillota bacterium. Classification (GTDB taxonomy): domain Bacteria; phylum Bacillota; class Clostridia; order Peptostreptococcales; family Anaerovoracaceae; genus RGIG9096. The sequence goes on from JAGBGL010000109.1 coordinate 2,889, forward strand.
ATCAGCTTGAAGCCATCGGTTCTGCCGCTGTAAGCCGTAGCAGTGTTTTTGCTGTACCCTTCAACAAGGACCTTCTCAACGCGGCCGACATATGCCGCATTTTTCTTCGCTGAGATTTCATTGACCAGATCTACAAGGCGGTTGAAACGCTCATGCTTGACCTCTTCCGGAATCTGATCAGGATACTTCTCGGCAGGGGTTCCTTTTCTGATGGAATACAGGAACGTAAATGCAGAATCATATTCCACTTCAGCAACCAGACTGAGTGTTTCCTCAAATTCTTCTTCGGTTTCACCCGGGAAGCCTACTATGATATCTGTACTGATAGTAATTTCAGGCACTGCTGCTCTCAGCTTGCGGATCAGCTCCAGATAATCCTCACGCGTGTATTTTCTGTTCATTTCTTTCAGTACACGGCTGCTTCCGCACTGGACCGGCAGATGGATGTATTTACACAGTTTTTCGCAGTCAACATACGCCTGGATCAGCTTGTCGGACAGATCTTTCGGATGGGAAGTCATGAAACGGATACGCTCCAGGCCTTCCACTTCATTGAGCATATAGATCAGATCAGAAAAATCTGTATTCTCATCGCCCCTGTACGAGTTGACGTTCTGGCCCAGCAGTGTTACTTCGCGCACACCATCTGCCACAAGGCACTTCACTTCGCGCAGGATATCTTCAGGTTTCCTGCTGCGTTCACGGCCTCTCGTATACGGCACGATGCAGTATGTACAGAAATTGTTGCATCCGTACATGATATTTACGAACGCTTTATGCTTGTATAGTCTCTTTGCCGGAAGCCCTTCGACGATTTCGCCGCCGTCTTCCCATACATTGATAACTCTCTTCTTTTCTTCGAGCGCACTGTCCAGCAGCTGCGGGAACTGATGGATATTATGAGTGCCGAAAATCACATCGACCCACGGGAACTTCTTTTTGATATCATCGATGATGTGCTGCTGCTGCATCATGCATCCGCAGACACACAAAGTCAGGTCTCTGCTTTTCTTTATTTTTTTGAGCTGTCCGAGAGTTCCGAAGAATCTCTTATCGGCATTGTCTCTTACGCTGCAGGTGTTAAAAATGACCACATCGGCTTCATCACGTTCAGGACTTTCTTCATAACCTTTTTCAGCCAGCATGCCCGCAAGAGTTTCGGAGTCATGCTCGTTCATCTGGCATCCGAAAGTAGTGATGTGATAAGTCTTAGTCTTCTTCATGTCTTCTCTCTCTTCCCATCAGCATCTCCAGAGCGTCTCTTGCATCGATATTGCCGTTGATCACATTATACAGTGCTGTAGTGATAGGCATATCCACGCCTTCACGCACCGCCAGATCATAAGCGGATTCTGTAGTAAACATTCCTTCAACTACCATTCCGACTTTTTCTGTTGCTTCTTTAGGATCCATACCTTCACCGATCATGATTCCGCATCGTCTGTTTCTGGAATGCATGGAAGTGCATGTAACGATCAGGTCGCCCACGCCTGTCAGTCCTGCAAAAGTCGCAGGATCCGCGCCCAGTTTGATACCGAGTCTCTTGGTTTCTGCCAGGCCTCTTGTCATCAGCGCAGCTTTCGCATTGTCGCCGAATCCCATTCCATCAGAGATCCCTGCACCCAGTGCGATGATATTTTTCAGAGATCCGCCCAGTTCAACGCCAATAACGTCTTCTGTAGTATAAACACGGAAACGGTCTGTCATGAAGATTTCCTGGACTTCTTCCGCCAGCTTCAGATCTTTGGAAGCAACGGCAACTGTTGTCGGCATTTCTCTTCCGACTTCTTCTGCATGGGACGGTCCGGAAAGAACTACGTATTTTGCTTCCGGTAATTTTTCAGCTGCGATTTCCGACATTCTCTTGAGCGTCTTCTGTTCAATACCCTTCGCTACATTCACCAGAATCATTTCCGGTTTCAGGTATGGTATCGCACTGTCCAGCGCGCCTCTGAAGAACTGTGCGGGTGCAGAGAAAAGAACCACATCAGCGCCTTCAATGGCAGCTTCTATCGTGTCTACGATATGCAGATTATCATTGAATTTAATGTCAGGCAGGTATCTCACGTTTTCTCTGTTTGCTCTCATCTCCTGAACATGTTCAGGGTTGATATCCCAGATGTTTACCAGATGTCCTTTGCCGCTGAGAGTTATTGCCAGGGCTGTACCCCAGCTGCCTGCTCCGATCACTCCTACTTTTTTCATCTGTAATCTCCTTTAATGCAGCTTACTTTTTCTTGCCGCCTTTTTTGCTAGATTTACCTTTTGAGTTGTTTTTCTTCCGGCCGTTGTTTTTGCTGTTATTTTTACCGCCATTCTTCTGACCGTTGTTTTTATTTTTATTAGGATAAGATTTTTTCTTCTTACCGTTTTTCTTTACCGTTTTATCTGTTTTCGGACGTTTGTATTTTTCCGGTTTCGGTTCTGCAGCTTCAGTCTCAGGCTCCGAAATTTCTTCCGCTGCTTCTTCGGCCGGCTCTTCAACATTGATTTCAGGAGCTGCCGGTTCATTTTCTTCAGCCTGTTCAACTTCGTCAGCCGATTCTTCCTCTTCGGCTGGCTGCTCAGGAACCGCCGGCTCTTCTTCAGCAGTTGGTTGATCAGCCACGGCTTCAGGCTCTGCTGCAAGTTCTTCAGTGGCTGGCTGATCTGCTTCTGCAGCTGGCTCTTCAGCCGTCACATCAGCTTCCTCCGCCTTCTTCTTATCTTTATCCAGGAAGCCCAGCTTTGGCTCTGTACCTTCCAACAGACGCACAATATTTGATCTGTGTTTAACAAGAACTATAAATGCAAGCAATGTTCCCCAGACGATAAATTCCGGTTCATTGAACAGACAGATCACCGGAAATGCGATCGCTCCGGAAACGGAACCCGCGGACATTCTCTTGGACAGGAATGTAACTACTGCAACTACCAGCAGCGTCCAGATACCGAGCATCGGATTGATAGCAACCAGTGCGCCGAACGTTGTTGCGACACCTTTGCCGCCCTTGAATTTATATACCAGCGGCCACACGTGACCGATGATTACAGCAACAGCGCAGTACATTCCGCATGCTTCCCCGGCGATAAGTTCAGCCAGGAGCACTGCCAGTACACCCTTGCAGATGTCGATGACCAGCGTAATGACGCCGGCCTTCTTGCCCATTACACGGAGTGCATTTGTCGTACCCGCATTGCCGCTTCCTTCTTTTTTGATGTCCAGACCTCTGCGTTTAGCCAGGATCGTGGACGGTGAGATGTTACCCAGAAAATATGCTCCGATGACAAGCACAATATACGATATTATTGCTGCTACTTTGACATTTTCAGGAGTCAGCTCCATATTCTCGAGAATCTTCCCGATCAGACCCAATCCTGTGATTTCATCGACGGTTCCCGTAAAACCATAGACATGCCAGTGAATGCTATCAAACATCTTCTTTGTCTCCTTTTTCTCTGAACACGAACTTTATAGAAGTTCCTTCAAATCCAAATCCCTCTCTGATTTTATTTTCAAGATATCTTGCATACGTAAAGTGGAAGAGCTGTCTTGAATTTACTTTGAATGAGAACAGCGGCGGATTTACACCTACCTGAGTAGCGTAGTAAATCTTCAGACGCTTACCTTTATCGGAAGGCGGCTGTTTCATCATTGTCGCATCTGTAATCAGGCTGTTCAGCTGACCTGTGGAAACTCTCATCGCACGGTTTTCAGATACGATCTTCGCCATTTCCAGAACCTTGTCAACACGCTTGTGGTTCTTGACTGAAATGAACACGGACGGAGCATAGGACATGAATGTCAGCTCTTTCGCGATTTCCTTGCGGAACTCATTCATTGTATTAGTTTCTTTTTCGATCAGGTCCCATTTGTTTACAACTACGATGATACCTTTGCCCGCTTCATGAGCGACCCCCGCAATTTTCTTATCCTGCTCAGTGATGCCTTCTGTCGCGTCGATCATCAGCAGACACACATCACATCTTTCAATAGCTGCGACCGCACGGATAACACTGTATCGTTCAATGTCTTCATGCACTTTATTCTTTCTTCTGATACCAGCTGTATCGATCAGCATGAATTTCTGACCATCCTGTTCGAACGGAGTATCGATAGAGTCTCTTGTAGTTCCTGCGATAGGGGAAACGATAACGCGTTTCTCACCCAGCAGTTCGTTGATCAGAGAAGACTTACCGACATTCGGCTTACCGATAACAGCGATCTTGATATCATCTTCCTCTTCAGTGCCGGCACCTTCCGGGAAGCTGTCAACGATTTCATCCAACAGATCACCGAAATTCAGCATGTTGATGGAAGAAATGGCAATAGGCTCGCCCAGACCCAGCTCATAGAAATCATAGAAGTCATCAGGCAGCATCGGTTTATCAACTTTGTTTACCGCCAGAACAACTTTCTTTCCTGTACGCATCAGCATTTCTCCAACTTCTCTGTCGGCAGCTGTCAGACCATCCTTACCATCTACCATGAATACTATAACATCTGCAGTAGCCATTGCGACTTCTGCCTGTTCACGCATCTGGGACAGGATAATGTCCTTGCTGTCAGGTTCGATACCGCCTGTATCGATCATCGCAAAGTGGAAGCCTCTCCACTCTGCTTCCGCATAAATACGGTCTCTTGTTACGCCCGGAGTATCTTCTACGATAGAAACCCTGCGGCCGATAATTTTATTAAAGAATGTAGATTTACCTACGTTTGGTCTGCCTACTACGGCAACGATCGGTTTACTCATCGAAAATACCTCCTGCAAATTCAGCCGGATCAAATTCTTTCAGGTCGTCGATACCTTCTCCGACACCGATGAATTTAACGGCCATATCAAATTCGTCTGCTATAGTGATTGCGATACCGCCCTTTGCAGTACCATCCAGTTTTGTGATCACGATACCTGTGATATCTGCGCTTTCATTGAATTCCTTCGCCTGTGAAACCGCATTTTTTCCGGTAGTAGCATCCAGCACCAGCAGGTTTTCTCTGGAAGCCTCAGGATACTCACGTCCGATTACTTTGTTCATCTTTGTCAGCTCATCCATCAGGTTCTTTTTATTCTGGAGTCTTCCTGCTGTATCGCAGATCAGGACGTCGATGTTCTTAGCCTTCGCTGACTGTATCGCGTCATAGATAACTGCAGAAGGATCCGCACCTTCCTGATGTCTTACCACGTTCACGCCCACTCTGTCGCCCCAGATTTCCAGCTGCTCCGCTGCCGCCGCACGGAATGTATCCGCAGCCGCAAGCATTACAGTCTTTCCTTCCTGTCTGCACTTGTGCGCGATCTTACCGATAGAAGTAGTCTTACCGCCGCCGTTGATACCGATCATAAGAATGATCAGCGGGGAATCCTGGCACAGCTTGTGTCTGTCGCCTTTATCCATCAGTTCTGCAATGATTGTCTTCAGGTGTTCTATCACCTGTTCAGGTTCACTTAAATATTCTTTCTTTATGTCTTCTCTCAGGCGTTCAACGATATGCATAGTTGTTTCCATGCCGATGTCAGAAGTAATGAGGACTTCCTCAAGTTCTTCCAGCAGTTCTTCGTCGATGGAAGGTCTTCCCATAACCACATCTGTGATTTTCTCGGACAGTCTTCCGAAAAAGCCTTTCTTTTTTCTTTCAAAAGCCATTGTCTGTCTCCTTATGCCGCCGCGTATTTATTAGATTTCAAAACTGTCGCCCATATTCAGGGACAGTACTTTTGAGATTCCCTGTTCAGGCATTGTTACACCGTATAAAATGTCTGCATGTTCCATTGTAGCTTTCTGATGCGTTACCAGTGTGAACTGGATATCTTCGAAAGACTTCAGATACTTGGCAAATCTTTCGATATTCGCATCGTCCAGCGCTGCTTCTACCTCGTCCAGGATACAGAACGGAGTAGGTTTTGTCTTCAGCACTGCGAACATCAGCGCGATCGCAGTCATTGTCTTTTCGCCGCCGGACAGCAGATTGATATTCTGCAGTTTCTTTCCCGGAGGCTGTGCGATGATCTCGATGCCGGATTCCAGTGGATTGTTCTCATCATCCAGCCTCAGCTCAGCATGACCGCCGCCGAACAGCTGTGAGAAAATTTCCTCGAAATGCACAACGATCTGGTCAAAACTTTCCTTGAACTTGATTTTGATCGTCTTATCCATGTCATCGATGATCTGCTTGAGGCTGTCGGAAGCTTCCAGGATATCCGCTCTCTGACTTGTCAGGAACTCGTATCTTTCGCTTGTCTTTTCGTATTCCTCTATAGAACCTATGTTGACATCGCCCAGCTGCTTGATGCGCGCTTTCAGCTGGCGGTTTTCTTTTCCTGCGGAAGCCACATCAAAGTCTTCTTTCTTGAATTCCATAGCCTGGATATAGGAAACTTCAAAGTCTTCCCACAGTTTTTCTTTATATGTATCCAGCTGAGTCTCGTTCTTGGCCTGCTTGATTTCCAGTTCGTATTTCTGTCCCTGGAATGCATTGACTTCTCTGTCGAGGGTCTCTTTTTCAGAGGACAGTCTATTGATTGCTGCATTTACCGCAGTTCTCTCATCTGTCAGCTCTGCCAGATATTTCTGCAGATTCTGCTTCTGCTCTTCTTTTTCTCCGAGCTGCGCACTTACATTATGCTTTCCGGATTCCAGCTCCAGCTTTTCTTCTTCCAGCTGATGGAGCTGATGTTCCCTGTTTTTATGATCTTCTTCCAGCTCTTCCACTGCCGTCCTGATTCTTTCCGCAAGGTCATCGGCACTGTTCTTCTTGTTTTCACAACTTGTTGCCGCGATCCTTGCCGCTGTGATTGCTTCGGAAAGCTCATCGGCAAGAGCTTTCTGCTTATCATATGCATCCAGCTGAGATTCAGCCTTCGCTTCAGTTTCTTTAATAGACGCCTCCGCCTTGCTGATTTTTTCTTCCAGCTCACGGATCATCTTCTGGGAAGTTTCCTGCTGTCCTGCAATGCTGTCCAGTTCCCTGTCTCTCTTATCACTGGATGCTTTATAGTCGTTGAGGACTTTTTCAGTCATCAGCAGTTCATTGCGTTTTTCCATAAGATCCAGTTCAGCTTTTCTCGTCTGCTGCAGAGTTTCTGAATTTCTGCTTCTCAGCGTCTGGATTTCCTGCTGCAGCTGCTGCAGTCTTCCGGAGCATTCCGCTTTCTTTGCCTGACTTTCATCAAGCTGCTGCTCCAGATGTGTGATCTCTGCTTTTCTTTCCAGCAGGTTAGCTGTCTTATTCTTATATTTACCGCCTGTGATGGCTCCGCTTGCGTTTACGATTTCACCTTCCAGCGTCACGAATCTCAGACCGCTTGCTTTCTTGGAAAGGCGCACCGCATTATCCATATTATCTACGATAACCACGCGACCCAGGAGATATTCCATTACTCCGCGGTATTTCCCGTCAAAGTTTATGCAGTCGACGCCGAATCCCCTGAATCCTGTTTCAGATTCCAGTCTTCCTTCATAGCTGCTGCGTCCGCCTTTGATGGATGACACAGGCAGGAACGTAAGTCTTCCCGCTTTATTTTCTTTTAATCTGGTGATAGCTTTCTGCGCACTGCGGTCATCTTCACAGACGATATTCTGGAGTGCAGCACCCATCGCAGTTTCGATAGCTACTTCGAATCCCTCCGGCACGGAAATCAGTTCCGCTACAGTTCCGAAGATGCCCGGCAGTCCCGTTTTCATTATGTAACGTACTGCGTAATTGTAGCCTTCGTAGTTGCTCTCCATTTCTTCGATGGTTTTCTTTCTTGCAGAAAGCTGTCCGATGGAAATCCTGAGGTTCTCCATTTCTTTGGCCAGGGTCTGTTCTTCGTTCAGATCGTTTTCCAGTCTGTTTCTCTGTTCTTCCGCATCGGATCTGCACTGCTCCAGCACTTCTTCCAGGTTCTGTTTTTCACTTCTCAGACGGGAGAGTGCATCCAGTGTATCGCGGTTTTCATCTTCACTTCCGGATTTTTCTTCGAGGATCTGAGTCTTTCTCTGCGTGAGTGTTTCCTGCAGGTTCGCAAGACTGCCTATCTCTGCCTTATATGATGATATGCCGCTGTGAAGGCGGAATATTTCTTCCTTATATCTGTCTGCCTGCTCTGTGCTCATAGACATGGCTTCCGCTACAGCTGCATGTTCTCTGATTTTTTCCTGAAGAGCCCTCGCAGTTTCTTCCATTTCTTTTTCAGCTTCAGCCTTTGCCCTGTATACTTCCTCTGCATTGCGGGCTTCTTTTTCACGTTTTTCTTCCAGGACTCTGATTTCTTCAGTGATTCTCGTTCTGCTGCTTTCAATAGTAGCCAGACGCTGTTCATTCAGCTTTTCACGTCCTGCCAGCTGCTGCAGTTCACTCTCTACTGTCATCAGCTTTTCTCTGCTTTCATCCAGCATCAGCTGCAGATCGGTGCTCTTTTCCTGAGAAGCCGCAAGTTCTTTATCAGTTTTTTCTTTTCTGTCCTGACTGTCTTCCAGCTTTACTTTCAGTTCGATGATATCATCTTTGATGTATTCGTTTTTAAGTTCCAGTTCTTCGATACTGTTCAGAGTCAGGTTGATTTCCAGTTCTTTGTGACGGTCTCTCAGCC
>JAGBGL010000110.1 GCA_017936025.1 Bacillota bacterium
AACATTAGTGTTTAATTTAAAGCGCTTTACCTGCCTGGTATGCTTCTTCCAGAAACGCATCAACGTCGCTGTTTCCGCCGCAGATCAGCATCTTGCCCAGTTCCATGTTCTTCGTAGTGAACATGCTCATATACCATTCGTAGTTTGGCATGTATCTTTCGAAACCTTCAGGTGCACCCTGTGCGAAGAAGCCATATACTTTCTTAGTATCTTCAAGTCTAGGATTCTTATCCTTATCCATCAGACAATAGTGACGGTTCATGAATGTGATCATTGGTCCCACGATCTGAGAATAATAATTAGGAGATGTTACTACCAGAACTTCACTGTCTCTGAGATCTTCGAAATAACCTTCCATATCATCTTCAAGAACACAGTCGGTGTCATATTTACGGCAGCATCCGCATGCCTGGCATCCCAGAACTTCCATTTCATTTATCTTATATGTAACTACTTCGTGTCCGTTTTCAGCAGCGCCTTCGGCAAAGCGCTCTGCCATCTTTGTGGAAATGCTGTCTTCTCTCGGGCTTCCGAGTACCATTGTGATTTTCATAATTTGCTCCTTATCTTATAATTGATTTTGCAACTTCATCTGATATCAGCGTTGGACCGCCGAGGATCACTGCAGAGTTGATTCCTGCTTTATCAGCATATGCTTCTGCTGCTGCGTATGCATTGTTATCGACCAGAAGTAACGGTGCTCCCAGTGCCATCGCTACAGGACCTCCTGATAATCCGTCAGGGAAGTTCAAAGCATAAGCCATCACTGCAGATGATGGGCTGCCAAAGAATTTATCTGCGATCTTAACTGACGTTTCATATCTGTCACTTCCTGCAATTCTGTATGTCGCTCCGTAGTTCATAATCTCATACATTACAGAATCTGTTACAGCCGCTTTTCCGCCGATAATGCAGTAAGAATCGCCCTGCAATGTTCCGAGGTATTCTTTCTGAGAATCTGACAGACTGCTTCCGACAAGCAGTATAGGGTTTCCAGTAGCAGAAACTGACAGACTGTCAGCAAAATTCATTCCTGTGCATACCATAATTTCGGAGTTCTTATCTACACCCGCTTCTCCGAGGATCATAAGATTTGTCTCATATCGGTTGCTTCCACCGAGTCTTTCAAAGCTGATACCGGCCATCCATTCATTAGGAACTGCTGTGCTTCCGCCTATAACATAGACATTGCCATCATTGCTGATGTTTTGCCTGATGTAATCACGTACATCCTGAGCATGTCCTTTATCGATCAGAAGTATCGGAGCAGATTTCTTTGCTGCCAGATAGCTGGCAGGCAGCGCGTCCGCATATGTCATTCCGTTTGCTACAATAATGCAGTCAAATTCTGAAACACCCATGATTTTCTTCAATTCGTCTGCCGCCTTGAAAGCAGTTTCGTATCTGTTTGCTCCGTAGATACGTTCAACGTCTGACCTTTCAAGTGCCGGGATATCTTCAGTATATTTATCTCCGCACTTTGTGCATGTAAATGTTTTAACACCTTTTTCACCGATAGCAGGTTTTTTTGTTACAACACCGGCATCATACTTGTGACCTTTTGATTCTACAGGCTTTGTTATGTAATAATCGCAGTATTTGCATGTGCGTTTCATTTCGCCGTCTGAAGTACAGGAAACTTCTTTACTCTGCTCCCAGTCACTCAGTTTATGAGCACACTCTTTCAGCTGTACTACAAACATGCCTGAAGGAACCCATTTAGACTGTTCGAATTCTCTGCCGAGGAATACAACTTTATCGTCATACACCCTCACATAATATCCTTGCGAGCCTTCTTCGAATTCTCCGCCGATTTTATTGTAACTGGACCACAGGTATCCTAAAGACGCTGTATTTACTGCTGTGCACATAGTGTCATCTGCAGGATACATATTCATTTCGGACTCCAGTTCCCAGTGGCTGTGTCCTCCGAAGATTATAGCCTGATCATACTTTTTCAGTATATCTTTCAGTGCTTTTTCATTTGCAACTCCATGCCATCCCTGTCCCGGAAGCGAACCGGCAACTGTGTTGTACAACGGCTGGTGCAGGAATATAAATACAGGTTTGCGAGGATTTTCATTTGTGATCTCTGTCATGCGTTTATCGAACCATTTCAGCTGTTCTTCAGACAGATCAGCATGCAGGCTCCCTGTTTCACCGCCCAGATAGATAAAATGATATCCTCCGACTTCTTCGTCGTAATATACTTTCTCAGGCTGCTTTGTCAGGTTTGTATTGAATTTAGCTGCGTATTTCTGGAACTGACCGTCAGGGTTACCCTGCATCCAGTCATGGTTTCCGATAGCCATGTGTATTTCAGGCAGGCTTCCACCTGCAGCTACCGCTTCAGAATACATGGCGTACATTTTTTCGTATTCACTTTTCTGACCTGAATTTGCAATGTCACCGTTTACAAAAATGCCGATACTTTCAAGGCTGTTAGCTTTGACATCGTTGAGCATTTGCGTAAAATGCATATTTGCAAGTCTTACTTCACCGCCTGCTCCATCCTGCGTGATATGGATATCGCTGAGCACCTGAAATTCAGCCTTATAATCATCAGTCAGTTTGTATGTGCTTCCTTCAGGGAGATCCGCAGAAACAAAATCAGTGGACATCATACTTCCTGATGAAAGATATGCTACCAGCTTTTCAGCACCCTCCGGAATTATCGTGTGGGCATACATTTCCCTTACTGTCACTTCGCCTTCAATTCTGAATTTAGGAAGTGCAGTGTATTCTTCCAAAGGCTTGCCGTCTTTGTCCGCCCAGTACATCACACAATCCAGGCCTTTTGATGCTGCTTCAGTTTTTACAGTCACAGTGCCGTCAGCAAATCCATCTGTATTGTTATCGAGCACATACCCAATAGATTTCAGGCCGGATAAACCCGCAGGTTCGATTCTGAATTCAACGGATTCAATCATATCATAACCGGAATCCCTGAACAGTCTGAGTTCATACTCTCCGGCAGTAAGAGTCACAGCGTTGTTTTCCAGCTTATCCTGGATAACTACATACTCACCGCGTTCATAGTTATTTACATAATACCAGTTGATAGCAGGTGTTTTACCGCTCCCATGGACATCGCCTTTTTTATAAAGACCTACCCATGAACTGTCTGTCACTGCGGAAGCCCTTACTTTCACATCTTCGCCTACAGCATAAGTTTTCTTTTTTGTTTCCAGAATAACCCCATGGTCTTCAGGCCATCCGATCTGGAAGTTCATATCTACTCTTCCGCTGATACCGTCAACAGATCCGTTGGAAGTATACTGCCAAATTCCATAATCACCTTTATATCGGCAGCTTGTGTTGTACTGTGCCACCCATCTGTGCCAATTTTCAAATACAGGATCTGTCAGATAGTTATTCCACCAGTTCAGGTTTGCATAAACTCCGACAGGATATCCTGCCGCTTCTATTTTGTCACAGAATGTCTTTGCTATTGCTGCCAGATCTTTTCCGATAGTGCTTGACTCTTCCATATCATAGAATACCGGATAAGAAAGATTGCATCCTTCTATGAGTCTCAGCACATGATCTGCTTCGCTGGAAGCTCTGCTGACACTGGTTGCGTAGGAATAGATGTAAATTCCATATGGCATACCTACTCTTTCGCATTCCGTCACATTATATTCAAACCACTTATCATCCTGATCTTCCTGGTCCATTCCGTATCCGCAGCGGATTATTGCAAAATCAACACCGTCTGCCTTTACCTTTTCCCAGTCGATTTTCCCCTGATGTTCACTGACATCTATACCTGTCAGTGTAGCATCAGGATGGCTTGCAGCAGCACGTGCCTTCGCCGGAGAATTTTCAGTCAGCTGACCATCAGTATATCTCCAGCTGTTTGCCTTATCTCCAATTTCCGGATCAGAAGGTACTGTCTCCGCAAAAGAGAACATTATGCTTCCTGTCATAGCCATCATTATTGAAAGCAAAATTGCTAATATTCTTTTCATGTCACACCTCACAAATGTCTGTAAAACGAAATTGTTTGTTTAGTCATTATATCATTTATTCTTCCGCCCACCAAGAAAATGAGACACAAAAAGAGCCAGTATTTTCCGGCTCTTTCATACTCCTAGCTTGCTTTCCACTCCAGCCTGAGCTTATCACTGATGATCGCAATGAATTCCGAATTGGTTGGCTTGCCTTTATTGTTTTCGACGGTGTAGCCGAACAGCTGATCGATGGTCTCGATCTTGCCGCGGTTCCATGCGACTTCGATGGCGTGACGGATAGCACGTTCCACACGGCTCGGTGTGGTATTGTTCTTCTGGGCGATCGCAGGATACAGTTCCTTGGTCACTGCACCGAGCAGTTCCATGTCATCCACAACCATCATGATCGCATCTCTCAGATAATGATATCCTTTGATATGTGCCGGCACACCGACTTCGTGTATTATATTTGTGATCTCCAGTTCCAGTTCATCACGCTGCACCTGACTGCCTCTGCCGATCGATCTGACATAATTCATCTTGCCCGTTTCCGCCACTTCGTTTCCTGCCAGCTGATTGATCCTTTTCAGCAGGATATCAAAGCTGAATGGCTTTACTATGTAGTATTCTGCGCCCAGATTTATCGCTTTCTGCGTTATAGTTTCCTGACCGACAGCAGACAGCACGATGGTTCTCGGATAAGACGGCAGCTCCAGGCTATTGATTGCTTCCAGCACACCCAGACCATCCATATGCGGCATTATCATGTCCAGTATAAGGACATCAGGAATATGTTCCTCTACACCTTCTACTGTCCTGATTCCGTCGTTTGCCGTAAAAACGATTTCAATGTTTTCCTTATCGCCGAAATAATCCGCTAAGATCCCGCAAAATTCTTTGTTATCATCCGCAATACCTATTCTGATTTTCTTCATTTGATTTTCCCCCTGTGTCTAAACACCAAATTTCTTTTGTTCTCAGTTATAATTTTAGAATATGCTGTAAAATCTTCAACAAGAAACGCACCCCAATATTTCTCAATATTCGACATTTACTTCCATATTCAATAGATGTTACGACACGTACATTATGCCATTATTTTCCATCGCGGTCAATGGCCACATAAAAAAAGGCCTCTGCACGGGCAGAAGCCATCATCGTTTTATATATCTTTTTTTATTACTCCATTATCTACATGAGGCATGATAAAGTTATTCAGTGAATAATCCCATAGCTCACGAGAACCGGCTGCAGTGTTTTCATTGCGTTTCATGATTTTGCTGAGCGGCGTCTCCCAGTCTGACCATCCTTTTCCCCCAACTGCGGCATTCAGCATTATCGGCTGGAAGTTGTCCATAGTATGTGCAAATTTTGCTTCCGGTGTTTCACCAGCCTCGAATTCATCCCACAGTGCGCGGAACTTTTCCTGCTGATCAGGCGGAAGTATCCCGAATATCCTGTCTGCAGCTGCTTCTTCGCGGGAAGCCTGACTTTTCTTCGCTTCTTCATCATATGCAAAAGTATCTCCCGCATCTATTTCTACAATGTCGTGAATCAACAGCATCGATATCGTTTTCAGAACATCTATTTCCTCATTGGCATATTCACTGAGGATCAGTGTCATCACTGCCATATGCCATGCATGCTCGGCATCATTCTCCTTTGACGCGCCATCTGTAAGATAAGTCATTCTCTTTATCATTTTCTCTTTGTCGATTTCTCTGCAGAACTGCACCTGCTGCTCCAAACGCTGATTCTTCATAAATTTTCTCCTGTTTTTATTAGCGAATAAACCGAATACCATCTAAATATACTAAACTAAAATACAACTACCGAGGTGTCGATATGAATAAGAGAATTCTTTTCCGGACGGCAGTATACAGCTTTGTTTTCGTCTCTGCCTCCGGTTCCCTCCTCCATTTCGTGTATGACTGGAGCGGGCAGAACCGGCTCGCAGGCTATTTCAGCGCTGTAAACGAGTCAACATGGGAACACATGAAGCTGATGTTCTTTCCCGTGTTTATTTTTGCACTGTACCTGCTTTTCAGATACAGAAAGTCAGGACCATCTGTCTTTCCCGCATATGCTATCTCCGCACTTCTCTCAATATTTCTGATACCTGTATTATATTACACATATACAGGCGTACTTGGAAGAAACATAGATTTATTAAACATATTGATTTTCTATATTTCTGCAGCATGCGGAAGCACTGTTTTTTACTGCACGGCATGTAAATATGACCTGTCCCGGTATACATTTCCTCTGATCATTATCCATATCATACTGCTGATTATATTTATACTCTTCACATATACAGCTCCGGAGCTGGCAATTTTCGATTCACCGGTCTGGAACTGCACCATGAAAAAATGATGCCACAAAGGCATCATTTTTTCAAGTTATTAGTATTTTTTATCTGGAGATTTTATCTTTCATGATAATCTTATATGCCTGGATCAGGACTGTAGGAATAACCGCAAGTCCGAATACAGTAGCCAGCTGAGATCCTGTCAGGGAAACAGCTTCAAACAGATGTCCCAGAGCAGGTACAAACAGAACCAGTGCAAGCAGGACGATACCTGCAAAGAAAGCGCCTACACTTGCCCAGTTGCTGGAGAATCCCAGCCTGAAAACAGATTTGTCTCCTCTGCAGTTGAATCCGTGGAACAGTCTTGCCGCAGTCAGCGTCGCAAACGCCATAGTGCTTGCAACTGCTGCACCGCCTGTATTCAGTCCGATGTGGAAAGCAATCATTGTGCATACGGCTATCAGTCCACCCATAACTCCGAGCTGGATCAGGAAGCTTTTATTCATGATGCCTTCTTTCGGATCACGCGGTTTATCTTCGAGCAGGCCATGATCTGCAGGCTCCATTCCGATCGCAATTGCAGGGAGCGAGTCAGTCAGCAGGTTCATGAACAGCAGCTGTACCGGCGCAAACGGTACAGGCAGCGCCATTATTGAAGTATACAGAACTGCCAGGATACCTGCCATATTTCCTGATAACAGGAATTTAACTGCATTCTTAATATTTCTATATACATTACGTCCATTCGCAACAGCTTTGATGATCGTTGCAAAGTTGTCATCAGTCAGAATCATTGCAGCAGCATCTTTTGATACTTCTGTACCTGTGATACCCATAGCCACTCCGATATCCGCTTTCTTCAATGCAGGAGCATCATTAACACCGTCTCCTGTCATCGCTACGATGCGGCCGTCCCTCTGCCATGCATCTACGATCCTGATTTTATTTTCAGGCGAAACTCGTGCATAAACAGAAATATGCTTGATTTTTTCATCCAGTTCAGCATCGGACATTGCATCCAGTTCAACACCTGTTACAGCCATGTCGCCATCCTCGAAAATGCCGATCTGACGCGCGATCGCTGTAGCTGTGACCTTGTGGTCTCCGGTGATCATAACAGGCTTGATTCCCGCACTTTTCGCGTCTTCAACTGCTTCCATGGATTCTTCTCTAGGAGGATCCATCATGGAAATCAGGCCCAGGAAGGTGTAGTTCTTTTCATCTTCCAGAGAAATAGCGCCTTCACCGTCCATTTCTCTATAAGCAAAAGCAAGTACACGCAGCCCGTTTTCAGAGAATTCCATGTTCTGTGCATGAATAGTCTCGATGTCTTCATCAGTTATATTTCTAACCCCTTCTGATGTGTGGAAATGTGTAGTTCTGTCAAGCAGCACATCTATCGCACCTTTGGTAAACATAATATTTTTACCGTCGATATTATATTTTACTGACATCAGCTTTCTATCTGAATCGAATGGAATCTCAGAAAGTCTCGTTCTGTCATCTCTGGAAAATCTGTTTTCAGAATCGATCCTGCTGATCATCTCAATAAGACAGAATTCTGTAGGGTCCCCTATACCCTTGCCGTCTACTATAGCAGAATCATTTGCAAGCGCTGCATCCAGAATCAGATATCTGTGAAGTTCATTTGTCAGATCAAGTTCTTCCGGAAGCATTACTTTTCCGTCAGCATAAACCTGCTGCACAGTCATTTTATTCTGTGTCAGCGTACCTGTTTTATCGGAACATATCACAGATACACATCCTAAACTTTCAACTGCTTTCAGTTCTTTAATAATGGCATGTTCTTTTGCCATTTTCTGTGTTCCCATTGCCTGAACAATAGTAACTATAGAGCCCAGAGCCTCCGGAATCGCGGCAACTGCAAGTGCTACCGCAAACATCAGAGAATCAAGCAGCGGCATATCGCGGTACATGCTCAGTCCGAAGACAATCACGCAGATTGCAATGATAATTATCGCAAGTCTGCTGCTGAACTGATCCAGGCTGACCTGAAGAGGCGTTTTCTTGTCCTGTGTCGCGTTCATCAGGCTGGCGATTTTACCGATTTCTGTGTCCATTCCTGTTCCTGTAACGAGAACCGTTGCGCGCCCGTAAGTAACCAGACTGCTGGAGTATACCATATTCACACGGTCTGCCAGCGGCGCTTCTTTATCCATGTCGATATCCTGTTTATCGACATTTGTGGATTCGCCTGTCAGAGAACTTTCGTTTACCTGTAATGAGAAATTTTCCAGGATCCTGCCGTCAGCAACAACCATGTCACCTGCTTCCAGCACAACGATATCCCCCGGAACTACATCACGGGACGGTATCTCGATTTTCTGTCCGTCCCGGATGACCTTTGCATTCGGTGAAGACAGCGATTTCAGGCTCTCAAGAGATTTCTCAGCCTTTTTGTGCTGTACTGTTCCAAGGACAGCATTCAGGATGATAACGCAGAAAATTACGATCGTACTTTCGGTATTTCCTGAAATCATGGAAATGATCGCTGCGATGATAAGGATGATTACCAGCAGATCTTTGAACTGTGATAAGAAAACCTCAAAGGTGCTTTTCTTTTTTCCTTCCTGCAGCATATTCGGCCCCTTTTCCTGCAGAATTTCCGAAGCACGCTGACCGGACAGACCTGTCATAGAACTTCCGAATTCTTCAAGGATCCGTTCTTTTTTCTGTAAATAATAGTCTTTCAAATTTAAGCCCCCTTAAAAACTGTATCAACTATAGTTTTCTCATTTTAGCTGAG
>JAGBGL010000111.1 GCA_017936025.1 Bacillota bacterium
CTGAATCGATATCTGCTTCCATAACCCCCAGTCTCACCCTGTCTGCCAGTTTTTTTGCCAGTGCCAGCAGAGTACTGGTTTTTCCGGATCCCGGGGACGACATCAGATTCAAAAGAAAAGTCTTTTCCTTTTTGAGCTGCGTGCGCAGTCTGTCCGCATCCTGATTATTGTCAGCAAAAATGCTTTCTTTCACTTCTATAATTTTAATGTTATTCATTATCTTTATTCCAAAGTTTGATATCCAGATTATAATCCTTCAGGAAGTATTCGTGCAGATCTTTTCTCATAGGCATAGTCTGCTTGATCTTGATAATACCTTTATCACATTTTGTCTTGCAGATACCGCATCCTACGCAGATTTCCTGATTGATTCTTACCTTGCCGTCAGTTTCATCAAACGTTATCGCTTCTACAGGACAGCCGTTGACATCCGGGCTGCATTTGCGGCAGCCGTTGCACATAGTTCTGTCCGGAACCGCAGTCCATCCGGACGGATGGAAAATGCGTCTGTCTTCGGGCATAGCTTCGCGAGCCAGTCTCAGAGCGATACAGCAGCAAGGACAGCAGAAGCAGACTTCCATAAACTTATCCAGTTCGTCGTTTCTCACGCCCCACAGTATCTGCTCGACCTCGATCCATACAGCCTGTCCCATCAGACCGTATTCTGCGGCCTTATCAACACGTGCACATGCCTCTTCGTATGTCAGTTCTTCCGCAAGTCCGTGTTTTACGACTGTTTTTGCACCTTCTCCAAAGAAAAGACATGCAATATCACGCGGATAATCTTCACATTCATTAGCGTTTCTGCATAGACATGTTTTCATTCCCGCAACATAATCTATACTTTTGATTGCTTCCTTGATCAGATCCATAGGAACAACGACCTTCTCCGATTCGTCTGTGATATCTACATCCAGCGGCATCACGACCGTAGAAGTATGGCTTTCCATAGGCGGATCCAGCATGATCCCTCTTCTGTAGATTTTTCTTCTCAGACCGCCTTTTTTCATCCATGGAGCAAACTTTATAAACATCTTGTAAAGTTTATATGTGAATTCCCAGTGGCCGTCTTTTACACTCACTTTTTCTTTGAAGGCGTTCCATATCCCCAGTCCATTAGGTTTATTCTTATATGGCGTGAACCCGTTTTCTTTTCTGTCCAGACGTTCCTGATCCAAATACAGAACATTACCGCGTTCATCGATATTACTTGCCTGTTTTTTTATTGTTTCTAAATCGTTTGTCATTAATATATATCCTTTTACTTTTTATATCCGATATCTTTTATGGACATACCTTTACCCTCTGCCATGACTATCCTGAGTTCTGCCTCCTGCATATGGGGCTGTTTTTCAATTGCTATCGGAAACAGCTTTTCAAGAAAGGCAGGAACACATCCTGATGCTTTTCCCACTTCCAGAGTGATATGTTCTATCTTTTCTATTCGGTTTTCCTTTGCTATGCGGTCCACAGTTCTGACCACATGATTTAGAATTCCAAGTTCATGCATAAGACACACTTCTCCTTATTATATAAATATATCATTTAAACATAGTAAATGTCGTGAAACAAAATGGACATTTTGTTTCATTTTGATGTATAATTACTCTATATATTTGCTCAATGGAGGTGCTTATGGTAAGCAAAACTTATCATGCAATCATTGATGGGTTCAACAGACTGATTAAGGATATTGACTTTCACAAAATATCCGTCGATATGATTATGAAAAAGGCCGGTGTTAGCCGTTCGACTTTCTACCGGTATTTTAAAGACAAATATGAAGTAATGAATGCAAATTTCAAGAATCTGCTCGACTATTATTCAGACCCTGCTATCAGCAGCAATTACCGGGATCTGTGCTTTCATCTGTTCCAGTTTGCCCGTGATAATCCAAAGCTCATGAGAAAAGCAATGGCTTCGACAGGTTTTAATTCTTTGCAGAATTACATCTACGAATCTTCTTATCAGACAGCACTTGAGATCACCAGAGCAAACCGCAACGGCGAAGGATTCACTCCTGTTGAGGAACTTCAGGTAGATATATTCTGTAATGGTATCTGTGCAGTTTATAATAAGATTCTTGATGAAAAATATGATATCGACCCTGCCGATGCTGCCGATGCACTTTATGAAATGATGCCTGAATCACTGAAACATTACTGGTGGAAGCAATAATTCATAACACAAAAAACTCCGGACACCTTACGGTTACCGGAGTTTTTATATTGTATAAGTTTAGTGACAGCACATGCTATAACTATTTCCAAGGGAAAGTGATCATTCCGTAGATATAAATCACTATGATTGCAACTGGTACTACAATAGTAAAGATCGGTTTCATCCAGTTCTTCACTTTCATACCCTTACCAGTGTTGGCTTCTGCGATGAAGTTATCCCATCCCCAGCCGTAACGCTTGCTGCATACGAACAGAGCGAAGATCAGGGAGCCCAGAGGCAGCAGGTTAAAGCTTACGATGAAGTCCCAGAAGTCCAGCCATGCAGTTCCTTCTGCAAATGGTACGAATCCGCTGAACACACTGTAGCCTAATGCAGTAGTACAGGATAATGCCAGAATAACGATACAGCATACAACGCAGCCTTTTTTACGTTCCCATCCAGTCAGTTCTCTTACCATAGCCAGGATGTTCTCACATACTGCCAGAACAGTAGAGAATGCTGCGAATACCATGAACAGGAAGAATATAGTTCCCCAGATACGGCCGCCCGCCATATTGTTGAACACTGTAGCCATTGTATCGAACAGCAGGGATGGTCCTGCGTTTACTTCCACTCCATATGTAGTACATGCAGGGAAAATAATCAGACCTGCCATGATAGCTACGAAGAAGTCCAGACAGATAACATTTACGGATTCTCCCATCAGAGATCTGTTCTTATCTATATAGCTTCCGAATATAGCCATCGAACCGATACCCAGAGACAGTGTGAAGAATGCCTGATTCATAGCTGCTACTACTACTGTTCCGTTGATTGCGGAGAAGTCAGGCAGCAGGTAGAATTTCAGTCCTTCTGCAGCTCCGTCCATCATAAAGCTGTTTACAGCCAGCACTACCATCAGCAGCAGCAGTACTACCATCATGTATTTTGTGATACGTTCCAGACCGCCCTGCAGCTTGAAACTGAGTACGAAGAATGCCAGAATAACTACAATTGCCATGAAAATCACATTTATGCTTGGTGTTGTGATCATCGGTACGAATCCCAGTTCTGTTGTTTTTCCAGTAAGGAACATCCAGAAGTAATACAGGATCCAGCCTGCAACTGTTGTATAGAAGGACATCAGAGCAACGTTGCCCAGTAATGCGAATCCGCCGTAAACATGCCATTTCTGTCCTTTCTTTTCCAGTTTGCCCAACATACGCACCGGGCTGGCCTGAGCCGCACGTCCCAGTGAGAATTCCATTGTCAGTACCGGTAATCCCAGAAGCAGCAGACAGAGAATGTATACCAGTACGAAGCTGCCGCCGCCATACTGACCTGCCATCCAAGGGAATTTCCACACGTTACCGCAGCCGATGGCACAGCCTGCAGATAACAGGATAAATCCTAATCGTGATCCTAATCTTTCACGTTCTTGCACAATAATTTCCTCTCTTTCAAATAAAAATAAAATATTTCATGATGCCGCTTTTCGAAACTGCAACATCGTGCACAATTATATCAAATTGTCACATATTATGCAACAATAACATAAATATGCAGAAAATTTTAGTAATAAATAATAAAACTCCGCATATGAATACGGAGTTCAGTATATTACTCTTCTATTTTTTTTAGCAATTCTTCCGGATCATCAGAAACAGCAAACAATTCCAGACAATCAGCTGACATAAATCCTTTTTCTACAGTACAGTTCAGCATATGGATCAGTTCATTATAATATCCGCCTGTGTTGAGGATTCCTATCGGTTTGTCATGACGTCCCAACTGCTTTAATGTGTATATCTCAAAAAATTCTTCCATAGTTCCGATACCGCCGGGAGTCATAATGAAAGCATCTGCTCTTTTCTCCATCAAGTCCTTTCTTTCCCTCATTGTCTCGGTAAAGATGAATTCAGTAAACTTTTCTACCAGTATTCCCGGTTTGTCAAAAAATCTCGGAGCAATACCGATAATACTTCCGGCGCACTCTTCCATACCGCGTGCCACAGCTCCCATAAGTCCCGTCTGACCTCCGCCGAATACCAGCACATGTCCTTTTTCAGCCATTATCCGTCCCAGGGATTCACCTGCTTCTATATACTGTCTATCGATGTCATTGCTGCTGGCGCCAAACACACAAATATTCATCATATTACTCCTTCCACACAAAGTTATAGTTTATGGACTCGCCCCCGTCGACAAGTATATTCTGTCCCGTACAGAATGTATTTGTGACCGTCAGGAAATATGCCCACTCTGCGATTTCTTCAGGCGTCGCCCATTTTTTCAGAGGCGTTTCATCCATTATTTCCGCCCACAGCTGAGGATCACTCATTACACACTCATTGAGCGGCGTCAGTACACCTCCAGGATCGAGACTGTTGCATGTCGCACCGTATGCAGCCACACGAAGAGCCACATTTTTCGTATACGCCAGCAGGCCTGCCTTGCTTGCACAGTATTCCGGGAATTCAGCCCCGGTATGTGCACTGGCTGATCCGATATGCAGAATAGATCTGATTTCTGTCTGAATACCGTATTTTTCTGTTATATGTATAGCTGCTTTAAGGTTCACATCTATGTCATTTTCGTTCTGCGTTCCTGCGTTATTGATCAGGATATTAACGCCATCAGCCACCGGCAGATTTTCATAATCACATACATCGCATACATAATGTGCATAGTTTTCATGCCGGATGCCTGCTTCCTGGCGGTCTATCCCGATTACCTCATGGGCTTCCGCCAGAAATTTTTCCGCGATCGCTTTTCCTATTCCCTGTGAAGAACCTGTTATTAAAATCTTCATTATTTATTTCCTCCTTCAATAAGGTAAAGATATTCCTTTCCCACATTATGTTCTTTCCATCTTGTAACGATGCGGTATCCAAATGGAGAGAAAATCACTTCCATAATAAGCTCGGCAACCGCACCTGTCAATGCACACATCACGCACTGCAGCACTGTCCAGTGGAAGCCATCCCAGAACACAGGGGCAAATCCTACGAAAACGATCAGGGAGAAAATAAGGTTATCTATGAATTGACCGACAAACGTCGATACGTAACATCTCGCTGCATATGCCAGTTTCCCGTCAGGATTTTTCCTGAAAATCCGTCCTATTGCCCAGTTCATAAAATTGTTTATCCCGGCCGACATCAGGAATGCAACGGTACTTCCCAGAAGAATGAACCATGTTCCTCCCAATATACCGTTCAGTTCCGTATAGTCACTGGCATTGGACGGTATGATGCTGGCGATATAGAATATAAGACATGTAAGTACATTTATTGCAGAAGCCAGTATCGCTATCTTCGTGGAAGCCTTTGGGCCGAAATGCTTTGTGATTATGTCCATACACATGAACGAAAGCCATGATATCAGTATCCCGCCGTCAAGAGCGATCCAGTAATTCTGGAAAAGCGTCTTGTTAGCCAGCAGGTTCATGCATATTACACTTACAACGAACAGCGACACGACTGTTGACGGA
>JAGBGL010000112.1 GCA_017936025.1 Bacillota bacterium
CCTGAATATCATAAAAGGTCTGGCCGCAGAGAACAGCCGCGTGCGCTATATTTCCCTGAGCCGTAACTTCGGCAAGGAATCGGCGATGCTGGCAGGGCTGGAATATGCGGAAGGCGACTGTGCGGTCATTATGGATGCGGATCTGCAGCACCCTCCTGAATTGATACCGGAGATGCTTGCCCAGTACGAGGTGGGCTTTGATCAGGTCATCGCAAAACGTGACCGCAAAGGTGAAACGGTAAGATCCAGATTCTTCGCGAAGATGTATTACAAGCTGGTCAATCTTGTAGTGGACGTGAAGATGGAAGACGGCGCGGGAGACTTCCGCCTGCTCAGCAGAAGAGCGATAGATGCAGTGCTGGAACTGAAGGAAGCGAACCGTTTTTCCAAAGGTATATTCTCATGGGTGGGTTTTAATCATACGTATATTGAGTATGAGAACAGACCACGGGCGGCGGATGTGAGCCACTGGTCATTCAGAAAGCTGCTCAGGTACGGTATCGACGGAGTCGTTTCATTCAATATACAGCCGCTGAGAGTCTGCGTCTATCTCGGTATCAGCCTGCTGGCACTGAGTATGCTGTACCTGCTTTATCTGCTGGTGCAGATCATCATGCACGGCGTTGATGTACCGGGGTATTTCACGACGATCGCGATGATTTCTGTGATCGGGGGAGTGCAGCTGGTTTCTCTGGGCGTGATCGGAGAATATGTAGGCAGGATTTACGCGGAAGTTAAAAAACGTCCTGCATATATCATTGCGGAACACAGCGGAAACCGCAGCAGACACGGATCTTTTGAGGCGGAAGCCGGCAAAATTGAAAATGAAAAGAATGATAGATAAAACATTTATAAAGTTTATTGCAGTCGGAGTTATAAATACTCTGGTTGGAACGGCAATAATGTTCGGCCTGTACAATCTGGCAGGAGCGTCCTACTGGGTATCCAGCGCGGCAAATTACATACTGGCAAGTATATTGAGTTTTGTTCTCAATAAAAAAATCACTTTTGCTCATAGCGGTAAAGTAATTCAGAGCGGATTGCGGTTTGCTGTGAACATCGCAGTATGTTATCTGATTGCGTATGGAATTGCCAAACCATGTGCGCTTGCATTGCTTTCAGGGGCCAGTGTGACTGTACAGGAAAATGCGGCGATGCTGATAGGCATGTGCCTTTTTACCGGATTGAATTACCTGGGGCAGAGATTATTTGTATTTGCGGAGAAATAAAACTGTGTTCAGGAACCTTTGTCCAGAAGCATGATAAGTTTGTGGAAGAGGCAGGACGCTTCTGTTCTGTCTTCGGCTGAAAGCTTCATATGTGCATCGAGCGCATCAAGTATGAGCATTGCTATGGCATACTGTTCGGTAGTGTAATGTTCTTTCAGCAGGGTAAGTGAATCTGTGTCCAGTCGTGATGCGATCTGACAGACGGTGTCCATGCGCAGATTGCAGTTTCCGTTCAGTATATTCTGCAGAGATGACCTGGCGATGCACAGTTCTTCTGCAAAATCAGTGATAGACAGAGCACGGCTGCGGCGGATTGCATTGAGATTTTTCGATAGATTCTTGTTCAGTGACATATTTTGTTCCTTTCGTGATTATTTGTAATGCCTGAAGGCCTGTCTGAAAAAAGGCAGACGGAGGCACTAATAAATAGATTGAAAAAAGTGCACACGGAATGTACCGAAAAGATGGCGGAACGTACCGTTATAACGGTACTCGATGCAGATGATACAGATGCAGAAAAAACGTGTAAAATTCAACGGGGATATGGCATGAATAAACAGCCTGAAAGCTTGTTAGAAAGTGTAATTTATGATATACTAAAGTGTCAATTATTTGGTGATTTTATGAAGCGAGAAAAGGTTATGAATAGAAAATATTTAAGGATTATTATATTAATTATTATTGACATATGTATTGTTGCATTCAGCTCCATAATGCCTTTGGCGTTACGGTTTGGAATATTCACGATGGATATTGCATACCTGCAGCCGGCAATCAACTGTCTGGCAGTAGATTGCATTATTACTATTGCAGTTTTGGCAGCGTTTAAACTGTACAACCGTGTATGGACGTATGCAG
>JAGBGL010000113.1 GCA_017936025.1 Bacillota bacterium
AAGAGAAGAAAGACGTACTAACAAGTGTCTTTGAGGGCAAAATCTGTCAGGAACTTTTGAATCTGCTGTATGTTCTTGTGGATAAAGGAAGAACTGCGCGTTTTTCACAGATAATAAAGGCTTATAAGGATATGGTCGACCGTGAAGAAGGTATAACCTACGGCACGGTATATTCTGTTGAGCCATTAACAGATGCTCAGATGACAAAACTTGAAGAGCAGGTAACAGCGCTTATAAAAGAAAAGACAAGACTGGAAAACAAAATCGACACCAATCTTTTAGGAGGTGTCAAGGTATTAGTGGACGGACGCATCATAGATGCTTCCATAAGAAAGCGTCTGCAGGATCTGAGCAGCCAATTAATATAGACAGAGAGGAGATAGCCATATGAACTTACGACCTGAGGAAATTAGTGCTGTCATTAAAGAACAAATAAAGAATTATAAGAATCAGCTGGAAATATCTGATTTCGGAACCGTAATTCAGGTTGGTGACGGGATCGCCAGAGTATATGGCCTTGAAAAGTGTATGGCCGGTGAACTGCTGGAATTCCCGGGAGAAACTTACGGTATGGCGCTGAACCTCGAAGAGGACAATGTCGGTGCGGTAATTCTCGGATCTGATAAGGAAATCAAGGAAGGGGACATCGTAAAACCAACAGGCAGAGTAGTAGAGGTTCCTGTCGGTCAGGGTATGATCGGCCGCGTAGTAAATGCGCTTGGTCAGCCTATAGACGGAAAAGGTCCTATTACGGCTGAAGATCACCGCAAAATCGAATACCCGGCACCTGGAGTTCTGCAGAGAAAATCTGTACACGAACCTCTGCAGACAGGTATCAAGGCTATTGACGCGATGATCCCTATAGGCAAAGGCCAGAGAGAACTGATCATCGGTGACAGACAGACAGGTAAGACAGCTATTGCGATAGATACTATCATCAACCAGAAGGATTCTGATGTTATCTGTATCTATGTAGCAATCGGACAGAAGCAGTCAACAGTTGCACAGCTGGTGCAGACACTGGAAAACAAGGGGGCTATGGATTATACGATCGTCGTATCCGCTACAGCTTCTGACGTTGCACCGCTGCAGTACATCGCGCCTTATGCAGGATGTGCGATGGGTGAACATTTCATGTATCAGGGAAAACATGTACTGATCATTTATGATGATTTATCCAAGCATGCCGTAGCATACCGTGCAATGTCTCTGCTGCTGAGAAGACCTCCGGGACGTGAAGCATTCCCGGGAGACGTATTCTATCTGCACAGCAGACTGCTGGAACGTGCAGCCAAGCTTTCCGATGAACTGGGCGGAGGTTCTATTACAGCTCTCCCTATCATCGAAACACAGGCGGGCGACGTTTCTGCGTATATCCCGACTAACGTAATTTCCATTACTGACGGACAGATATTCCTGGAAACAGAGCTGTTCTTTACCGGACAGAGACCTGCGGTAAATGCAGGTATTTCAGTATCCCGAGTAGGCGGTAACGCACAGATCAAGGCGATGAAACAGGTAGCCAGCAAGATCAAGCTGGAGCTGGCACAGTATACAGAACTTGCAAGTTTTGCACAGTTTGGCTCTGATGTGGATGCGGATACAAAACGCAGACTGGATCATGGACGTGTACTGCTGGAAATCCTGAAACAGCCGCAGTATCAGCCGATTCCTGTAGAAAAACAGATCATGATTATTTATGCGGCGATCCATGATTATCTGATTGATATCGACATAGATAAAATCAAGAAGTTTGAAAAAGAACTGTTTGATTTCATGGACACATACCGTCCGGAAGTAGGCAAAGCGATCCGTACTACTGGAAAACTGGATGAGGAAACAGAAAATGCGCTGAAAGCGGGAATCAGTGAATTCAAAGAAAAATTTGTCAGATTAGCATAAATCTGGCCTGAACATATAGAAAGAGGGAGGTGAAGCGATGGCAGCTAGCAGTATGCAGGATATTAAGCGCCGTATAAAGAGCGTAACGAGTACGGAGCACATTACTAATGCAATGAAACTGGTTTCAGCGGGCAAGCTGAGAAAAGCCAAAGCCACCTTTGAGAAGACAAGCGAGAATTTTAACTATATAACACATACCATTGCTGAAATTTTCAATAACAGCAGCGAAGTACCAGAGCATTACCTTGAAGGTAACAGGGAAATAAAGACTACGTGCTATATTATCTGTACCAGCTGCAGAGGCCTCTGCGGTGGATTCAACTCCAATGTAATCAAGGAAGCCGAAAGAGAGATCCAGCTGGACTGGGAAAAGCCTGTTATTGTGACGATTGGAACAAAGGGAAAGGAATACTTCGAAAAACGCGGATATGATATCTACAGCGAGTATTCCGCTCCTCCGGAAAGCATTTCGTTCCTTGAATCCCGCGAAATCAGCAGACCTATCATCGAGATGTACAACAAAGGTGAAATCGATGAAGTTGTATTGATATATACAGCGTTTGTCAGCAGTCTGGAGCAGGAAGTCCGCAATGTAACATTGCTTCCGTTTTCTGTTGAAAAAGACCCTGAAGTCGTAAGACATGAAAAGCAGGTAGACTATGAACCGTCCGTCGAAGCGGTATTCAACTATCTGGTTCCTAAATATGTAGAAATGATGATTTATTCTGCAGTAGTTGAATCAGCGACGTGTGAACATGCGGCAAGACGAATGGCAATGGAAAATGCGACAGACAATGCAAGGGAAATGCTGGATAATCTGTCGCTCCACTACAATAGAGCGAGACAGTCGGCAATCACGAATGAAATTATTGAAATCGTTGCCGGATCAGATATACAGAAGTAGGAGGCTTATATGGGTAAAGGAATTAT
Organism: Bacillota bacterium; assembly: GCA_017936025.1. Lineage (GTDB taxonomy): Bacteria > Bacillota > Clostridia > Peptostreptococcales > Anaerovoracaceae > RGIG9096. The sequence goes on from JAGBGL010000113.1 coordinate 2,833, forward strand.
ACATCAGATAATCGGCCCTGTTATCGATATAAAATTTGCAGAAGAAGAAATACCGGAACTGCTGACAGCGATTAAAATCGAACATGAAGGCAGAATGATCGTTGCTGAGGTTGCACAGCATCTGGGTGATGATGTAGTTCGCTGCATTGCACTGTCTTCCACAGACGGACTGACAAGAGGCATGGAAGCAACTGACACGGGAGCGCCTATTGAAGTTCCTGTCGGCCCGGAAGTTCTGGGAAGAATGTTCAATGTAGTCGGTGAAACTATCGACGAAAAGGGACCGGTAGTAACTGATATGAGAGCTTCCATTCACAGGGAAGCACCTAAGTTCGAAGAACAGGATACTACAGCACAGATCTTTGAAACAGGCATCAAGGTAATCGACCTGATCGCTCCTTATACACGAGGCGGTAAGGTTGGTCTGTTCGGCGGTGCAGGCGTAGGAAAAACAGTTCTGATTCAGGAACTTATTGCTAATATCGCTAAAGAACATGGCGGTATTTCTGTATTCGCAGGAGTTGGTGAACG
>JAGBGL010000114.1 GCA_017936025.1 Bacillota bacterium
ACTTTCATTTATCAAAAGCAATGGTGATTCACATGGAGGTACAGCAGAGCAGTATGAAGCAGAAGAACCGGTTCAGCAACCTTTTGGAGCATTTGATGGAGGTTGCAGATATCAAAAATTATATGCTTGCAAAAGAACTTCAGTATGATGTGTCCTATATCAGTAAATGGGTCAGCGGACAAATGCTGCCAAGCTCCAAAACGGAAACGAGCGTTTTGCAGGGAATCAGCCGCTGTATTGTAAAAGACGGAACAGAAGAAGGCAGACAGACGCTTCTTGAGGATTATCGGGTGCCGAATTATGAGGATTTGCAGACTGCAATCTACGATAACCTGATGGCAGAATACAACTATGTCAAGGATACGCAGAAGGAGACCGGAAACACGATTGCACCGAAGACCTCCTATTATCCGAAGCTGAATATGCCGCAGTTTATTGTCAAGATGCAGCATCCCGTGCTGCGCCGTGTCAAGTCGCTGGAAATTATGGCGTTGATTGACTTAATGGCGATTGAGAGAGAATACCGGCTGCAGATTATCAGCATGGAAAACGGATTCCTATCGGAGGAATTAAATTATCCGGATGTACATTATTCCATGGTTTTGGACCTGAACAGCATGCAGGGAGATTATGTATATGATGTTGTGTTTTTACTCAATATGCTGACAAACCTGACGCATATTGATTTTCATCTGTACGGTTCTTCCCAGGCGCACGGACGAATCATCTTTTGTATTAAAGATGATTTTTCCATTACCGGCATGCTGATGGAAAGTAATCTGTGCCTGTCTGTCACAGCAAGTGAGGAACAGGAAAACTGTGATATCCTGTATCGTTATATTCATTCCATGTGCAGCAGAGAACGTCTTTTATTTTTGCCTGGTACGATGACGGAAATGCTTTTGAAACAGGATTATACCCGTTCTGTACTTGCATCAAATCAACAGCTGATTGTCGGTCATATGACGGAACACAGCCTGACGATAGAGCTGTTTGAAGAAATTTGTACGCAGCTGATCAAGGAAGAAAAGTACGCAGGTCCGATAACGATAGAAAACCTGCGCTGGTTCCACGCCTTAACGCAGCACAGCTATATGGAAATGCCGATAAAAATCATATTTATCGGCGCGGCGCTGTCGGAATTTGCCGTGACGGGAGAACTGGATTTTTATAATATGAAAATCAAATTGACGCCAAAACAGCGTCTACAATATATGCAGGAACTGTCCGAACGCATCAAAAAAAACAATATGTCCTGCAAGATGATCAACGGCAGTCTGACGGCAGACTTTTTATATTTTTCCAACCAGTGGATTTTTCTTTCAGACAATACCTCCTATATGCGTTTGGAAAGCGGTCAGCACACAAACCGTCTTTATATTGTGAATCACATGGACATGAAAAATATCTTTTATGGCTTTTTTGATGAATTGTGGAATAATAATGAGGAAAAAGTCATATCCGACAAGGAAACGATATTGCAGTATATTGAGCATATTATAGGACAAATCCGCATGATTACACTGCTTGACGGGCAAAATACGGAAAGTAATGAAGAAAAAAAGAATTAGGAAAAAAATTGTTAAAAACTTTGATTCACTATTGACAGGATAAAAGAACCATGATATACTGTTGGTAGATGCTTTCTGTTCAGCCAAAGATGTTTTGTAAAAGCAAACAATGTGAATTGTGCCAAAATTTGTATAAAGCACTTCCGTACAGCTGGCAGGAATCCCATGATACGACATCAGGTTTCCTAAATGAGACCCGTTTTGCCGTTGGTGTCAAGGCATCTTGTGCACATACAAAAACATGTAATGAATTCAGGAAAGGATGAAAATTTTACATGAAGAAGTCAACAAAGCAGATTTCCAGCCTTTTGTTAGCTTCTGCCATGCTTCTCGGTATGATTACCACACCGGTATCCGCCGTGAAAACAGGTGCAGAAACGGCAAAGACCGCTTCTTCTGATGCAGCTGCAAAGCAAAGCAATCGCGGCGCGGCACCGGACAGCACAGAAGCAAAAGCAGACAAAAAGGCGGAAACGGTTTCCAACAAGGAAACATATGAAAACCAAAGCACAGCGCCGATTGTCTTTACGGTGGAAGGCAGCAGTAAACCTATCGTACTCGACGCAAATGCAATCGATCTCGATATCGATCCAAATGCGGTAGAGATTGACGAAAGCGTCACGCTGGACATGGACGATCCGCTGATGCTGGTGGTGGAATCTGAGCTGAAAGAAATCAAAGTTCTTGACGCGGATGGAGAATCGAAACCGCTGACAGAGACGCAGATTCAAACAATACTGTATATGTTCCAGCAGTATACCGATCAGTGGGCGGCAAATGCCGATGTACTCGGTGTGCAGCTCCCGTTCTTCTTAAGCTATAATGATAACGGAGAAGATGGTCTTGGAGTGCTGGGCGAAATGCTGGCGATTGCCAATGTCTCCGTCGCAGATGTCAGAAGCGGCAACTATAGCTATGACGATATTCTCGGCATGATTCAGAACTTTACCTACGGCGACCGCTATGGCGTAGAATATTACGGCAAGGAAGTGGAAAAGAAGCGCGATGAGGTGCTCGACCTGATTGAAAAATCCGGCGCACAGACCGAAGCGCAGAAGCTTCTGGTACTTAACGACTGGCTGGCTGAGGTCAGTTCGTTTGATATGCCGTACATCATGAACATGGACAAAACGCCTGGAGAAGATCCAGGTACCATGATCGCAGAGGATCCGCAGCCGCATGAACATTTTGACGATCTTTACAATGCCATCTATGCGGATTATGAAAAGCAGCTTGATGCACAGTTCCGCACGCAGATCAGAGATGGTCTGATGGCACAGCTGAAGCAGCAGTTCTATGAAGGCGCGATTGAAAACGGCTATCGCCAGGGCGTATACAAGAATGTCTATAATCAGGTATACAATGAAGTATATGCCTCTATTTTCGATGAAAAAGCTGCATACAACAAGCTTGCGCAGCCCATTTACGACGAAGCTTATGATGCTGCAAAAAAAGACGCCTGGGATAAAGCATATGCAGATGCAGTGACCGCGTATCCGAACTCTGAAGAAGGTAAGGATGTTTACAACGAAGCTTATGAGGCTGCGTTTGAAGAATACCTTACAACGGAGGAAGGAAAGGCATATTACGAAAAGGCCATTGCGGACGCAGTGGCTGCATATAAGGCATCTGACGAAGGCAAGGATTTCTTAGCGGAGGCAAAGGAAGAAGCAGCTAAGGAATATGACAGCCTGCATCCGACAGAGCCTGAAAAGCCGGATCCCGATGAGCCCTCAGAAGAATCCAAAGAAGAATCTTCAGAAGAATCTTCGGAAGAATCTAAAGAAGAATCCTCAGAAGAATCTTCTGTACCGGAAGAATCGTCTTCTGAAAAAGAGTCCGAGCCTGAGGTAAAAGAAACAGAAAATGTGAATCCTCTTGTTGTCATAGAGGAAGAGCCTGCTCCTGCACCTGTTGCAGACGACGGCGAACCGGAAGCACCGGAAGAGACAAAAGAAGAGTATGTAAACAGAGTCGCAAATCAGAAGCTTGAGGCAGAGGCACAGAAAGTTGCAGAGGCTGCCGTTGCAGAAGATGTGAGAGCAAAGAAGGATGCCTATGCGACAGAGAAAGCACAAGCTGCTGTAGCGGATACGACTGATACATATGCACAGGCAAAGGCAAACGCATTTGTCGAAACCGATGAGGAAAAGGCAAAGTACGAAGAAGCTGCAAACGCTGCTGTAGCAGAAAAAGAGGAAGAACTCCGTGCATCTATTGCAGACACAGAAGAAGCGAAGGCTGCAAAGGCACAGGCTGAAGCACAGGCAGAGAAAACAGCAAATGAACAGGCAGATGCTGCAACAGAGCAGTTTATGACAGAAAACGCCGATGCGATTAAGGAAGACCCCAGAGGCTTTATCGTAGCAAGTTGGGGTGAAGATGCTGCTGCCCAGATCGACGCACAGCTGGAGGCATTCCTTGCAGATGCAGAGGAAAACGGTATTGAAGTTGACCCTGATAATGCTCCCGGCTACAAGATGACCATTGACCAGATTGTCGAGCAGCAGATGGATCAGCCGCTGGAAGCTCTCCAGGGCATGACGCCAAACGAAGCAGTTCCCGTATATGCGGATCAGGCTGCAAACGGAATGGCAAACGGTGTTCTTGGTTATTGGGAAGGCTCCCAGTTTGGCGCATTGGCAGGCAGCGGCAATGCTGTATGCCTTGGTTACGCAAAGGCATTTGCTTATCTGGTACAGTGCATGCACCCCGAGATTTACGGTGTCAACGGCGCTGGCACCGATATGAGCGTTGCTGCAAACTGGAAGAAGTCTGCTGATCTTTATGTTACAGACGAAAACGGCGTGATTGATATTAACCAGAACTACATTGTTGACCTTGTGCGTATCACCTACGATGCATCCGTTTCGATGTTTGGAGAAACGCAGGACAATTTTGATTCTGATCACTTCTGGAATGCAATCAAGGTGGACGGAGCATGGTACTACATTGATACATGTTATACCGATATCTATTCAGAGGTTATGATTCGTGACCGTGTAGAAACCGACGGCAACATGAACCATTTGTACTTTTTGTTCAGCCACACCGCAGCGGTCGATATGTATGAAGACAACTACAAGGAAATCAAGACCTTGTATGAACAGGCTGCTACCAATACCGATTATGAAGACTCCTGGATGGCACGTATCAAGAGCAATGTCTTCTCTGATGGTGAGTACTTCTATTACATCTATGATTCTTCTGACTATTTACAGATGATCAAAGATCAGAAGATGAACAATGATATTTCCTACAAGATGGTGCGTCATAAGATTACAAAGACTGACGCTGGCACCAATGGCGACAACGATTATGAAGCGTTGATTGAATTTAACGCCAAAGGTGAAGAAGAGGACAGCATTGTTCCGCGTATCAAGGATATTGCCACCGGTACCTTCTACGAGAACGAAACCGTCACGGAGCTGTACGCAAAGCATGTCGATTATGAGCAGATTTATCCCTCGATTGCACTGACTTGCGCACTTTACGACGGTAAGCTCTATTTCAACCTTGCAAACACAATTCTGACTTATGATCTTACCTCCAGTGACGTCGCAGTTGTTAAGGAATACAATACCGTTTCCGCTGCCCGCGACAAGACCAACCCCTTCGGCGGCAAAGCATTTTCTGTTGTATACTCTGCAGATGATGCAGATTTCACTGTGGAAAATCGCCCGATTGCAGGTTTGATGCTTAAGAACGACGGCAAGCTGTATGTTGCCATTGCAACCAACTTTGCCTATATTTCCGGCAACGATGAACAAACGGGCTACGGCTATGCGTTTGAAGAAAGCAACTACAATCCTGATTATAACACTTATTACAGCAACAACAGCATGATGGAAATGCTTGGCTATGAAGTGGAAATCAATGACAACGATGAGTTCATGTGGGCTGCAAACTTTGTAGAAACGATCAGCATGAGTCATTTTGCTGGCACAAATCACTCCTATGAGGAAGCAGCAGTAGATGCTTCCTGCTGGAACGACGCCTACACCGAAAATCGCTGCACAGAATGCGGCGTTATGGAAGCCGGCTCCCGTAAAATTACTGAAGATACCGCACATGAACACCACTACATCCGCTTTGATGAAACCTACTATACCAAGGATGATTCTGGCAACTTCAATACCGGTTTCTGCTATGTTTGTGTAGAATGCGGTGCGCATGTCGCAGAACCGACAGAACCGGATCCTGATGCAGACTACGACAGAGCTGATACCACTTATGAAGAGCAGCTGGCAATTTACAAGAAAAAGCTGGCAGAGTATGAAGCAGCAGTTGCAATTGCCGGTCATACCTATGTTCCAACCGATGCAGTATGGAAGGAAGACGGTACTTCTCTGACATTCCGTAATCTGGAATGCACACATGAAAGCTGTCATGAACGCGAAACAACCCTCGACCTCTTTATTAAGAACCAGAAGTATAACCCTGTCAGAGTCACATTCAATGCAGACCAGACCGGGACCGCAGAAAATACGGCACATACCGGCAGCTGTACGGATGGCTTGAATGCACACTATGTGGCAAAAGGCACTGCAAAGCACGACAAATACGGTGACTTTGCATATACGGCAGAAACCGATGTCAAGCTTCCCGCAGGTACCCATACCTATGTCGGTACCTTCACCTGGGAAGAAGTTCTTGACGAAGAAGGCAACGCGACCGGTGAGTACACCGCAAGTGCAACGATTGCCTGCTCCATCTGCGATGAAGCCGCTCTTGAAAATGTGACAACCACCGTTGCCCATGATGAGGAACGTGCAGTGGCTGCAACCTGTGAACAGGAAGGTCAGGAAGTTTTTGTTGCAACTGCAGCCGCAAAGGATGCAGACGGCAAGGATGTATCTGTTTCCGAAGACAAGATCATCATTCTGCCGGCACTGGGTCACAGCTGGAAGTATACCGAAAACGAAGATGGCGACACCCATAACGCAGTGTGCGAGACATGCGGCAAAGCAGAAGAAAATCAGCCTCATACCTTTGAGGATGGC
>JAGBGL010000115.1 GCA_017936025.1 Bacillota bacterium
AGCGGGATTACCGCATCTTCTGTATCAAGCCCGATTTTATTTTCTTCCAGGCATCTCATTACACCGTCAGAAGCCGCAAGACCGAATGCGCTTCCGCCGGACAGGACTACCGCATTGATAGGGTTGTCCGCTGTCAGCGGGCTCGTCAGCGGAGTTTCTCTGGAAGCCGGGCCGCCGCCGCTGATGTCGCAGCCGATATTGGCACCGTTTTTAAAATGAATAACAGTAACACCTGTCTTCGCCTCATCATCCTGCGCATGTCCGATGGAAATACCTTCTATATCTTTTATTGAAATTTCTTTTATGTATTTGCTCATTTTTTCTCCAATCTGCCTTCCGGCAAATCTCACAGATTATCCATAATAATATTATAGCTCTGTTTCAGGCAATAAAAAAGAAGTTATCCGGAAATTTCCGAATAACTTCTTTTCTTGATATTGAGCTTCGGGCATGCCCTCTTCAGGACTTGTCCTGTTACTATCTCATGTTGCTGGAGTTGGATGTTTCTTTCAGCATTACATCGTGCGCTCCGCCTTCTACGATACTTGTTGCAGAAACAACTGTGATCTTAGCTTTTTCCTGTAACTCAGGGATGCTCAGTGCGCCGCAGTTGCACATTGTGGACTTAACCTTCTGCAGGGAGTAACGGACGTTGTCGGACAGGGCTCCTGCATATGGAACGTAGGAGTCAACACCTTCTTCAAAGGACAGTTTTTTGTCTCCGCCCATGTCGTAACGCTGCCAGTTTCTCGCTCTGTTGGAACCTTCGCCCCAGTATTCTTTTACGTAGTTACCGTTGATGTTCAGTTTGTTTGTTGGGGATTCATCAAATCTTGCGAAGTATCTTCCCAGCATGATAAAATCGGAACCCATGGCCAGTGCCAGAGTCAGGTGGTAGTCGTATACGATACCGCCGTCAGAACATATTGGAATATAAATACCTGTTTCCTCAAAGTATTTATTTCTTGCTGCAGCAACTTCCATTACTGCAGAAGCCTGTCCACGGCCGATACCTTTCTGTTCTCTTGTGATACAGATAGAGCCGCCGCCGATACCAATCTTGATGAAGTCTGCGCCTGCTTCTGCCAGGTATCTGAATCCTTCTTCGTCTACTACATTGCCGGCACCGATTTTAACAGTGTCGCCGTATTTTTCTCTTACAAAATCCAGAGTATCTTTCTGCCATTCGGAGTAACCTTCGGAAGAGTCGATACACAGAACATCTGCTCCCGCTTCAACCAGTGCAGGGATACGTTCAGCATAGTCACGAGTGTTTACGCCCGCACCTACGATATAACGTTTGTGTGAATCCAGGTTTTCATTCGGATACTGTTTGTGGTTATTATAGTCTTTTCTGAATACGAAATGTGTCAGTCTCTGATTATCATCGATAACAGGCAGTGCATTCAGTTTGTTGTCCCATAATACGTCATTTGCTTCGGACAGAGTGCAGCCGTCTTTAACATATATTAATTTTTCAAAAGGAGTCATGAATTCTTTGACTTTAGTTTCAGGATCCATTCTGCTTACTCTGTAGTCTCTGCTAGTTACGATACCCAGCAGTTTACCTTCAGCAGTACCGTCTTCAGTTACTGCAGTTGTGGAATGTCCTGTTCTTTCTTTCAGTGCCAGCAGGTCTGCCAGAGTCTGATCAGGTTTGATGTTTGCGTCACTTGTTACGAAGCCCGCTTTGTGAGCCTTTACACGGCGCACCATTGCAGCCTGGCTCTCAATAGGCTGTGATCCGTAAATGAAAGAAATCCCGCCTTCTTTTGCCAGTGTAACCGCCAGTTTATCATCGGATACCGCCTGCATGATCGCGGATACCAGAGGAATTTTCATTGTGATCGGAGATTTTTCTCCCTTTTTAAACTTAACAACCGGTGTTTCCAGGCTTACATTATCTACTCTGCATTCCTTAGAAGAATATCCAGGTACCAGCAGGTATTCACTGAATGTTCTTGATGGTTCGCTGAAATACTGTGCCATTATTATGTCCTCCTTAATATACTTAAAACAATTACTTTACTTACTTATTTTACCTCTCCCAGATATTCTTCGAGAGTTAAATTGCCATTGTAAATTTCTGCCGCAGGTCCAGCGCCTACGTATCTGATGTGCCACGGCTCATATTTGTAGCCCGTTATGGCCTCCCTGCCTTCCGGATATCTGATTATGAATCCGAATCTGTGAGCATTATCCGCCAGCCACTTACCTTCCGCGGTATCTGCGAAAGCCGGTTTCAGTTCATAACCTGCAGACGGCGATGATACATCTGCCGCAAGCCCTGTCTGATGTTCGCTGTGTCCGGGCTCCGCACTGTAGTTTTCAGTCCACAGCTGTCCGTTACTCTTAAGATATGTATCGTTCAGCTGTTTCTGATACGAATATGGCCTGTATGCTGTCGTCACAACAATAGTCAGCCCCTGTCCCTTCGCCTCCTGTGCCAGCCGGTCAAATGCCGCCGCTGCTTCGGCTCTGAGTTTCTGGTATTGCGCAGGCCTGTTATCTGCCCTGAAAGATACCATCACCAGATCTTCCGGTTCATCGGTTTCATGCAGGCCGTACGTCTTATTTATCAGAATAAGGTACTCACTCTTGCCTTGCATAACTTCGATTTCATGTTTTCCCGGAAGCTGCGCCGTAACATCGAGATACGATTCTCCGACTTCACTGTTTTTAACCAGATTCATCAGAAAACAGAACATAGCTATGACGAGAAACAGCAATACAAAAAACGTCGTGAATGATTCCTGTATTTTCGTCTTTCTGGTCATACCGGGTCCCCTGCATCATCTAAAACTATAATAATATATTTTAGCTCAATTTTTGTTTTTTTACAATTGGTTTTCTGATTATAATACCTTGTTTTTCAGAATATTTCAACCCCCTAAAACCGCTGATTTTTGAACGATTTACGGCTTTTTCACAGCCCGTAGAGGTCGACCTTTCCCTGCTCGCTGCAATTTAAAAGGCACCCCCGTTTTGATGTGTACCCCCTTTACTGGACAAAACCAGTAGAGGGGGATTTTTTATGCGTTACAGTTATGAATTCAAAAGAAAATGTGTTGCTTTGTATCGCCAAGGATGTTGGCCAGAGGCTCCTGATGGAATTAAAAATGTTGAA
>JAGBGL010000116.1 GCA_017936025.1 Bacillota bacterium
ATTGCCGTCATGCAATCGAGCATCTGGAAGTAGTGCACGATGACGACTTTGAAAGAATCAAGGAACTGGGAATCTTCCCATCTGTACAGCCTGAACATCTGGCACTGACAGATAAATTTGAAGATAACCCATATCCAACAGTACTGGGACCTGAAAGAGGCTACAGCTGCTTCCCATACAGAAGACTGTACGCAGCGGCAGGCATCCTGGGATTCGGAAGCGACTGTCCTGTAGTAGATAATAATCCGTTCCTGGAAATTTTCAGAGCAGTGACAAGAGTGCATAACGACTTCCAGCCTGAAGGCGGATGGATGCCTGAAGAAAAACTGACTCTGTCCGAAGCTCTGAGATGCTACACTTACGGTTCTGCTTACGGCGTAATGAGAGAAGATGAAATCGGCTCCCTGTCCGCAGGAAAATTTGCAGACCTTGTAGTTCTGGACAAAGATATCTTCATGATTCCTGAAGAAGAACTGCTGGAAAGAAAAGTTATCATGACAATAATGGATGGAAACATCATTTACGATGTAACTGAATAAGATATCAAACCTCCTCAAAATTAAAAATAGAAACAACCACAATCTCAAAAAACCATCCCGGACTGTTAACTGACAGCAACCGGGATGGTTTTTTGTTGATGCACGCGGACAGGTTTTATATAATAGAAAAAGAGAAGTTTTCACAAAATTTGTGATTCAAATAGAATGGTAAAAGATCAGAAAAGAGGGGCAAGATATGAAGAAGAAACTACTGGCGGTTATGACCGCACTTATCATGGCAGTGACAGGTGGGGCAGGTTTTATGATGCAAACTGCAGATGTTGTATCGGCAGGGACGGAAGACCCTTATGCTGTACAGACTCTTGAGGGTGAAGTGCCGACAGAACAGCAGAACTACATGACTGACTCCCAGTATAAAAAACTGTTGGGAGTAGATCTGAGCAGTAAGGATGTAGCGGCGTTCAATCCGGATGATACATACAATCCGCTGGACGGGTATCAGCCTGCAGTTCTCAGCGAGCTGTTTCTCGGATATATGAACCGCAGCAGCAATTATAACGGTTATTTTACTGTCATGGAGAATGCCTCAGCAGACAGCGGATTCAATATGGATACCATGTGGAATACCAATTACGGGGGCAACAACAAGTATTACGGTAAAGACTCAAACGATGAGATGTTTACTCATGCGATCAATACGATCGCACTTACTCCGGGGGACATGACAGAAGAAGGAGCACACCTGCGTCAGCAGATCCTGATCGAAAGCCGTCTGGTGCTGATGGAAGATGGAGTTCTGCATGAGGACGATACTCATCAGATGCTCTCCACATATACTTATGATGGAAGCGCATGGAACAGAAAAGCCTGCACTGATACTTGTATTGCAGGTTCGCACTGGGCATGGAGGATCGATGTTGCAGAACAGCAGAGTTATACAGCTATGGCAGTGGGGGACTATGACGGTGATAATTATAATGAAGTTGCTGTTTATGTTCCGAGCAGCAATACGTCCGGCGAAATGGCGAAGGTGGATATTTACCAGCCTGAGCAGGATGGAAATACATACAGCCTGACAAAAGAGTATTCATTCAGAATCGATGAAATGGGCGATCGTTTTAACGTATGGATGGAGAAATATCATTCTTATGTCCAGCTCAGTACGACACATATGGCAGGAAGAGATGACCTGGTTGTGAGCGTTACACAGCCGTTCCTCACAGAAGAAGAGTTCACTGAAAACGGTGCGCTGGCTGTATGGTCGTTCCAGAATAAAAATAAAAAACTTGAATTCAATAACGAACTGGAGTATGACGGCTACCGTTTTAAAATGTCTGCAACAGCGAATGCCGACATTAATGGCGACGGTGTCGATGAAACAGTCGTTGGCGGCTTTAAGAATACTGACTATGATAAGGACGGCTCCGCACGCGGAAGCATTTCTGATTCGGAATATCTGGTGAATGTTCTGCTGTATGAAGACGGTGCCTACAGACTGGCATGGAACAAACCGCAGACAGTAAACGGCATTAACCTTGATCACAGCAAGGAAGCCGATGCACCGGCAGCGATTGCAGCAGGAAAATTCCGCAGCAGTGCAGCAAAAGACACTGTTTTTCTGGAAGGTGTTTATCTGGACTTTGCAGCCGGTGGCGGCAAAACAGGAAATGAACAGATCAGAAACGGCAAGTTTACTCAGGATAATTCTGAAAGCATGAGCGGAATGAGTGACAAGACTATCAATCTTGGCGCCTGCGGCTCTTTTGTTTCTGACAAAACTGCACTGGAGCAAGTGGCATTTTATACTGTAGAAGGCACAAGCAAAGTTGATGTCGATATAGTATGGGGACATCCGGGCAGCGATGGAAAAATCATGACCGGTACTGTGAATGATAACTATTTAGATAACAAGACGGCAGATGGCGGTACGATCGTTACAATGTGCCCTGTCAATGTAGATGAGGACTCTGCACTGATGAAATATGCAGGTAAATCTGTAGGATGGTCTAACCCGGTAGTCTACAGCGTACTCATGAGTATGCCTTACTGGCAGGAAATGGACTACGGAACTGTATGGAACGACAGAGGTGAGACTGATTTCGGTGTGACAAAAACACAGGAAAACGGTACAGAAGTAACAGTCGGTGTCGATGTTGAAAAGAGCCTTACGATCAGTGCGGAAGAACAGATGATTGGGAACGGCATTGCAGTTGGGATCGACCTTGCTTACCTTCCAAGCTATGCTCACAGCACTACTGATACAGAATCTCTGGCGAAGAGCATTACCTGGGCCAGCGGAGGCGGCGTGAATTCTGCAGCTCTTCTGGTAATGCCTGTGATCACTTATAAATATGATGTCATTGTACCGGCGCATAATGCTACCGAAGAGGAAAAAGCAGCGGGAAAAGATGGCGTTGTGGAAGAATATAAAACCACAATTCTCTGTACTGATACTAAAGAACCTGTATATACACAGGTTTCTGTTGATACATATAACGATGTAGTCGAAGAATTCAATGCAATGGCAAAAGATGAGGATAAGCTTCCGCTGATAGACCTTGACGAAATCTATAAAGGAGCAGTCATGGGTGATCCGAGCACATATGCGGAAAAACCTGAAGATATCAGTTCCGTATCGGGTAGTGACTATCTGTACGCCGGTGAAATGTTTGCTCAGACAGGAAAAGGCAAGGCGGTAGAGACGCTCAGTATTGAAACGGAAACAGGCACATCTGAATCCAATGGCTTTTCTCTGGGGCTGAAAGCGGGATATATGGGAGAAATCATGTTCGGCTTTAATGTCATGTCGATATTATCTGTAGAGGGCAAACTGGGCCTGGGCGTTTCCGGTCAGATCGCTCCGGGCGGAACATGGGTTACAACTACTTCCACAGGAATCACATATGCAGGATCATTTGCCAATATCCCTGACGATGCAGAAGGATACGGCTACGAATACAGCGCAGGTCTTGTTAAATGGAATGCTTCCCTGCAGGGACATGATGAAGATTTGACTTTTGAAGATACAGACGAGACTTTACCTGATAAAACGGTCATCATTGCACCTGTAGTCCAGATGGATGTACAGGTACCTCCGGCGCTGCCTCTGGACCTGCATGTGCTGGGAGTGACAGAAAACAAGGCTGTTCTGGAATGGACAAATCCTGCGAGCAGCAGAGCTGCGGATTATTATAAAATCTATTATTCAAAAGAAGCCGATGGTCAGTATTATCCTCTGGAAGGCACAGTCAGCGGAAGCCGTACAAAACATGTCGTGAGCGGCCTTGATGCAGATACAACCTACTATTTCAGACTGGAAGCCTATGACAGCGAAACTTCCCTGAGAAGTGTTAAGGGCCCGGCGGTTGCAGCAACGACTAAGGTGGGAGCAGGTCCTGCAGTTACTGTTCATCCGAAAGACGTATTTGCAGATGTCGGTGAAGCGGCAACGTTCACAATAGAAGCAAAGCCGCAGACTGAGGGAAATACAATTACCTATCAGTGGCAGCAGCTTGTTGAAGAAGATTACGGTATCAGTTGGGTAGACATCAATGTTGCAGCTGATCCTGAAATCGGAAAAGAAGCGGCTTTCAATGCAGCTTACGCTTCTCCGGGAGGACTGGTCAGAGAAGAGGATGTTGATGACCTGAACGGAAATATTTACAGATGCATCGTTACAGAACATGTTTCGGGCAAGCTGGATTATACAGAAACAATCAGTAACACAGCAACGCTTTATGCAGGAAAAGATCTTCCTGCGGCTGCAGAGCTGAATCTCAATCTTTCAAGCGGCGAGGAAAAGGAACAGACACATCTGCAGCTGGCAGCCGGGGATGAGTTTACGGCGGACGCAGCATTGAAGGACAGCACAGGAACTGCGATCGCCGGTGCAGAAGTGAATTTTGCGCTGATGCAGGGAAACAAATGCGTCAAGTATATCACGGCAGAAACCGGAACTGATGGAATCGCATCTGTCACATTTGAAGATGTTGCAGCAGGTGAGTATGAAGTTATTGCGGTCAAATTCAAAGATGATGCTTCCAGAGCGGCTGTGTCTGACAGAGCGGATGTTATGGTTGCCGAAGTACATGAAATAGTATATGAACTGAACGGCGGTATCAATCATAACCTGAATCCAAAAGTGTTCTCAGAAGGAACTAAATCTGTTAGACTGCGTGATGCTTCCAGACCGGGAGCAGAATTCACAGGATGGTATCTGGATGAAGCTCTTACACAGAAAGTTGAAGATAATATCCTTTCTGTAGATTCTGCCGGCGGCTCCATCACCCTTTATGCCGGATGGAAAGAAGTTCCCGGCGGAAATGATAAGCCGGGCGGCAGTGATTCTGACAAACCGGGAGATTCTGACAAACCGGACAGCGGTGATTCCGGCAGTCAGACGGGCGATGACTTTAATATGGCAGTGCCGCTGGTGCTGATGCTGTGTGCAGTGTCTGTTTTGGGCGCATTACTGGCAAGAAGACGTAAATAGGGAAAGAGTAAGGCTAATTTATGCAACCACTCACATTAAGAGAAAAATTTGTAGGCAATAGAGCTTTTTATAAAATGGTGCTGGCAATTGCGGTGCCTATAATGATACAGCAGGGGATCACGAATTTCGTGAACCTGCTGGACAATCTGATGGTAGGGCAGCTGGGACAGAAGAGATGTCCGGAGTCGCCATCGTCAATCAGCTGATAATGGTGTTCAATCTGTGCGTATATGGAGTTGTTTCCGGGGCAGGGCTTTTTACCGCGCAGTATTACGGCAAAGGCGACCAGGATGGGGTCAGACACACGCTCAGATTTAAGCTGATCGCAGTTACTATAGTAACTGTTCTTGGAACGCTGCTGTTTCTTTTCAAGGGCAGAGATCTGATAACACTTTATCTTGGAGGCGGCAACGACGGCGGTGATATCGCACTGACGCTCCAGTCCGGCTGGATATACCTGCTGTTTATGATCCCGGGATTCTTTGCCTTTATGATCGAGCAGGCGTATGCCGGCACGCTGCGTGAATGCGGAGAGACTCTGCTTCCGATGAAGGCAGGGCTTGTGGCGGTAGTTATAAATGTACTGTTCAACTACCTTCTGATTTACGGAAAGATGGGCTTCCCGGAACTGGGAGTGCAGGGTGCAGCGATCGCGACGTCCATGGCGCGTTTCGTGGAAGCAGGTATCGTAGTAATTTGGGCTCACAGGCATTCGCAGAAGTTCGGCTTTATAAAAAATCTTTACAGATCCGGCAGAATTCCAGGATATCTGATAAAAGACATTATCAAAACAGGCACTCCGCTGATGCTGAATGAAACGATGTGGTCAGCGGGGATGGCAGTACTGACTCAGTGCTATTCGCTGCTGGGACTCAATGTGATTGCAGGTTTTAATATCACATCTACACTGTTCAACCTTTTCAATGTGGTAGCGATCTCGCTGGGAACAGCAATCGCAATAATCGTAGGTCAGCGTCTGGGTGCAAACCAGCTGGAAGAAGCCAGAGATATAGACAACAAACTGATAGCGTTTTCGGTATTCTGCGGCCTGATCGTAGGTGTGATCATGGCTGTATCGGCTCTGTTTTTCCCGGATCTGTATAATACAACGGAAGAAGCCAAAGAAATCGCGACAGGGCTGATGCTGCTGCAGGCAGTATTCTATCCGCAGGTAACATTTATAAATGCGGCCTACTTTACAATGCGCTGCGGCGGAAAAACTATGGTTACTTTTCTGTTTGACAGTGTATTTGTGTGGATCGTGAGTGTTCCGATCGCATTCCTGCTGAGCAGATTTACAGACTGGAATATTTACGGGATATTCATAATGATAAACGTTGCGGACTGGATCAAATGCATTATCGCGTTTGTCCTGCTGAAAAAAGGTGTCTGGATCCACAATATTGTTAATAAGGATGAATAGAGTATGGAAAAGACAATGACTAAACCATTACTGGCTATAATAGCAGTCAATTTCATCTGGGGCCTGGATTTTATCGTAATAGAATATATGATGAATTATCTTTCTCCGGCTATATTTACATTGAGCAGACTGGTAATCGGTACGGTTATTCTGCTGGTGCTTGTGTTCATTAAGCACAAGGGGCTGCATATAAGAAAGGAAGACTGGCCGCGCGTATTCATATCCGGGGCAGTAGGAATGGCGCTGTATTTTACCGTGGAAAATCTGGGTACGGGAATGACTTCTGCATCATTTTCATCGCTGATAATGGCAACGGTTCCCGTGTTTGGGATGTTCGGTGACCGCATATTCTTCGGAAGAAAAATCACAGCTGTCAAAGTTGCATGTGTAGCGGCTTCCATTATAGGTGTATACCTGCTGGTATCGGGTGAGCCTATGGGTATCAACCTGAAAGGCACACTGATAATGCTGGCGGCTGCACTGCTGTGGACTTTCTATATTACATATGTGAAGCCGCTGTATGACAAATACGACCTGCTGACTCTGCTGACAGGCCTGTTTGTTTCGGGACTGATCGTTGAGATCCCGCTGGCACTGTTTGCTCCTGATCCGGCAATGAATTTCACAGGAACAGGTATCATGCTTACAGTAGCTTCTGCGATCGTATGCATGATCATCGGGGAATTCGGATATGTGTATGCGATCGGAAAACTGTCGATAACTATGGTTTCCATATTTGAAAATGTGCTGCCGCTGACAGCGGTATTGTTCTCCCTGCTTCTGTTCGGAACTATGCTGTCGGGCATTCAGCTGATCGGCGGTGTTGTTATCATGGGAGCAGTTACAGTCATGGCGCTGAAAGATAAAGAGTGATATGGGGGATAAAATGGGTAAGAAAAAGATTTTTATATACGGCGACTCCAATACCCACGGAGCTGACGAAGAACATGCGGGCCGTTTCGACGAGAATACGAGATGGACAGGCGTGTGTCAGAATCTTCTGGGTGATGAGTATGAGATAATCGCAGAAGGTCTGAGCGGAAGGACGACCTGTCATGATGATGACGGGACTTTGCCGCTTCCTGAAGCACCATATATCAACGGGCTGACACATATAGGGCCTATAGTATGCTCGCATCTGCCTCTGGATATGATAGTTGTGAAACTGGGTGCAAATGATGTAGGGCTTCCGGGAGAAACTCCTGAAAGCATCGCTGAAAATGCAGCCCGAGTACTGAGAAGAGCACGCGATCTCATGGAAGCAAAATATCCGGGCAGACCGTTCAAGTGTGCGCTGTTTGCGCCGCTGGAAATCACAGAAGATGCGATGACAGGAGCTTTCTCCTTTGTGTTCGGCGATCCGGCGCTGGTGGAACAGTCAAAACAGCTGCCGGCAGCGTATGAAAAGAAAGCAGCCGAAGAGGGCTGACTGTATTTTGACGGCAATAAGTTTGCCCGCTGCGGAAAGTGGGACGGCATTCATCTGGATGCAGAAAATCACCGCAAAATGGGAGAAGCTGCAGCAGAATGGTTTAAAGAAAATATATAGAATGAAATGGACAGCAATGCGCTGTCCATTTTTTATTCTGTTATCGGCAGTGAAAGTTTGACCGTATATGTATCGAAATTAAAATTCGACATATCATCCAGCAGGAGATCTTCGTAAAAGTAATCTCCGACAGAGAAATTGTGCTTTTCCGCATAATCCATCAGTTTGTTCAGCATTTCCGGAATGCAGTCAAAGCCTTTTGTTGTGCAGACGCATATCGCGGAATGTGCCGGGATTAGGACTGTTTCGGCAGAACCGGGTAAGTATTCCGGTGAAACTTTTGTGTAAAAATGGGAGTACCGGTATACAGAATCCCATGGAGCATCAGCTACAGGAATTATTCCTCCTATTCCTGAAGAACTGTATACTGAATGGTCGGTTCTGTACTGCATATGCTGGCCCAATGTAGCATAAATATCCGGATCTTCCACACCGCCGTGGTGTTCGGAGATGACAAAGAACTGGTCAGGATATGTTTCGAGATAAATCCTGCCGTGCTCTGCAGAGATCCCTTCACGCGTGATGCTGATACGTTCTGAAATAAACTTTTTCAGCCACTGCAGTTCCTCGATTTTTTCGTCTACCAGCCGGGACTGCTTTTCCAGCAGCATCAGAAAATCGGAAGGACTGCGGGCATCAAGGAATTTTTTGATTTCCGCGAGCGGCATGTCCAGTTCTTTCAACATGGATATTGCATTGAATGTGTCCAGCTGCAGATAGGAATAATATCTGTATCCGTTACCGCCCATGATTTCGGGAGAAAGAATGCCGATCTGGTCGTAATGGAACAGGGTCTGTTTTTTGACCCTGCATATGTTGGCAAATTCGCCAGTTGTAAGGTATCCGTAAGGTTTTTTCATTTTTGCCTCCTGTTTCCCGGAGATTCCGGAAACATATGAATTTTATATCGGAATTTTCTAAAAATTTCTTGACTGTACGGTTACCGTATAGTTTACCATATAGTTAGGGAGAATAAAAGTATGAGCAATATTTTCACATCTGAAATCACAGTAAAAAATTTCATAAAATATGTGTGGCCTTCTATCATTATGATGGTTGTCATCGCATTTAAATACAACATAGACTCCATCCTTGTTGCAAATATGCTGGGCGAGACTCAGCTGGCGGCCCTTTCTATGGCATATCCTATCCAGGGACTGATGTGGGGCCTGGCGGTAATGCTTGCATCTGGCTCCAGTGCGGTCGTTGCGATAAAGATGGGTGAAGGTATGCAGGAGGAAGCAAACGAAAAATTCACAAGTATCTGTGTTCTTTCTGTCGTGATGGGCGTGCTGTATCTGCTGATCACTCTTGTTTTCATGGAACCTATAATCGGGCTCATGGGTGCAGATGCGCAGCTGGAATATCATATAAAAGATTTTCTGTATGTATTTATATACTGCTTCCCGGTAACATTTCTCGGCCTGATTTTTGAATATTTTATCAGAGTAGATGGAAGTCCGGGATTCACACTGATTTTATACGTAGTAGACACAGTGGCACATCTGGTGGCGGTACTGGTTCTTTGCGGCCCGGTCGGTATGGGAATGGCCGGTGTGGCATGGGGCAATGTCATCGGGCTGTATGTGCTGTTTATCGTAGGATTAGGATATTTCCTGTTTAAAAAGAACAGAAAGATCCACTTCCGCAGATTCAGATTCCAATGGAGATTCATCGGACACTGCTTCGTTAACGGATCATCTGAAATGGTCAGTGAATCCTCTTCCGGTATCGTAACATTCTGCTTTAACCTGGTCGTTATTAATCTGGCCGGAGCGACAGGTGTTGCTGCGGTAAGCATAATGTCGAACCTGCATTACTTTATCATCTCTGTTTTCCTGGGATATGTAACAGGTATTTCCCCTCTGATCAGCTACTTCTACGGAGCGAAGGATTATGACAAGGTAAATCAGGTAATCAGTTATTCGAAAAAATTCACTGCGGTCACAAGTGTAGCGACAGCGGCTGTATGCTTCCTGTTTGCAGGAACACTGGTGCAGCTGTTTGAACGTCCCGGCTCAGAACTTTATGAAATGGCTGTTACCGGTGTAAGGTGGCTGGGTTTTGCAGTGCTTCTCGGAGGCGTCAATATAATTGCTTCCGGATTCTTCACTGCATATGGAAACGGTGTGATTTCTGCGATCATTTCTGCAGGACGTGCGCTTGTATTCCTGGTCATCGGAATATTCCTGCTGTCCTGGCTGTTCGGAATGTACGGTATATGGTTCACGATCACTTTTGCAGAAGTTCTCACATTAGGACTGACTTTCTTCATGTTCAACAAGTATAAAGATATATACCATTATAAGATTCTCTAAATCAAGTGGCCCTCCCTGAAGATAGAAATTAAGGAAAAGACCCCTGTTTCTCGGATATTTACAGAAAAGGGGTCTTTTTATGCGAAAAAAGCAGAGAAAAGCAGTAAAATAAAAAATTCAGCAAGAAAATGTAAGTTCTTTGTGATAAAATATCGCTTACGAGTATTTAAAAAACGAGGTAAACAATTGATGAGCGAAATGACACAAAAAAGAGATGGATTCAAAAGCAGATGGGGATTTACGCTGGCATGCGTAGGATCTGCAGTAGGAATGGGAAACATCTGGCGATTCCCGTACATGGTTTCTGAATGGGGAGGACTGACTTTCCTGCTGCCGTATTTCCTGTTTGTGATTCTTATTGGATCCACAGGCGTAATAGAAGAAATCGCACTTGGACGATATACAGGAGCAGGTCCTATCGGAGCTTTCGGTAAAGCAACAGAACTGCGTACGGGCAGAACGTTCGGGCAGTGGATCGGGGGGATCCCTGTTCTGGGCGCACTGGCACTGGCTATCGGATATACAGTCGTAGTCGGCTGGATCTTCAAATATACATTCATGGCTCTGACAGGGCAGATCGCAGGAATGGGACAGGATATGGAAGCCATTGGCGGAATGTTCGGAATGACTGCTTCTGCATGGGGTAATAATGCGTGGCTGATCATTGCAGTGGCGACAACTCTGCTGATCATGATTTTCGGTATCGCAAAAGGTATCGAGAGGGTAAATAAAGTGATGATGCCGGCTTTATTCGGGCTGTTCATTGTACTGGGTATTTACATCATGACGCTGCCTGGCGCTTCTGATGGATATAAGTATATTTTTACTTTAAATCCTGAAGGACTGCTGAATCCGCAGCTGTGGATCTTTGCTTTCGGGCAGGC
>JAGBGL010000117.1 GCA_017936025.1 Bacillota bacterium
AGTTTGAAATAATAAAAGATAAGATAGAAAAATTTATTATTATGCTTGGTGGTAATGAGGTGATTTTTGAATTACCTTATGAGCAAAGATCAACTTCTTATTCTGGGAATAATGTTGTGGAAAACATTTCTTCTAGATCAGCATTTGAGTATAATGGTCAGTATTACAGAGTTGATGAAGTGTGCTTTTCAGGCAAACCCTTTGTTGTTATCGAGTGTGGGACATATGAAGATCTTATGAATAATACTATGGAGGATATAGAACCTTTCCCATATGATTTGACGGAGGATGAGTTGCTAAAGGAAGTTAAATATTCGTTGGATATAGAACCATATCCGAGTGACTATTAAACGTGCCAAAGCAAAAGTGATCTACAATTTCGTTTAGGAGGCATAAGAATGGGATTATTTAATTTTTTTAAGAAAAATGAAGTGAGTCATATTATAGAACCTGACAGGCCTAAAGAATTGGAAAGAGAAACAGATAATAAGCAGGAAATTCCTATGATGTGGTCTGAAGATTGTGAAGAAGCATATGAAAGGATCGAAGGCTGGCAAATGGCTACTTCTTTTTCTGTTGGTGGCTTCGAATGGCTTGGTTTCTCTAAAGAACAGCCAAACAAAATGATATGTATATCTTCACAGATGTCAACGATTGTAAATTGTGATAGCGGAAAAGTCGAAGAATGTTTTGTAGATTATGATGAAGAAGAACTTATTGCACTATGCGATGCGTTTCCTAATGAGCAAATTGCGATAGCAGGACAATATGGTGGTGAATTGCCGTTTGATTCTGGAAAAGGAGAGAAAATTACAATACAACAAACAGAGGACTATATAATGACGATAACTTTTGTTTCATCGCAAGGAAAAGAAATTGTAATTTTTAAGAACTATGGTGCGTATATATATGGATTTAATTATGATGGTAATTATTTTGTTCTTGCAGATGACAGTGGTATTGTAGTATTAAAAAGACAGTTTATATAGAGTTTAGTCATATGACAAAAGCAGGGAAGTCAATTCCCTGCTTTTTCTTTGTCATCTTCAGCCGCTTCATCTGAAGCGGCTTTCTTTTCCTGTTCATCCATGTAGATGAAATATAAAAGTTCCTGTATATCCATTTATTTCTTACCCTCCAAAAGAGAAATATATTTATAAACTGTACCTCTTTTGTGACTTAAGTATAACATTCGATATAAAGAAACCAGTCGTTTTAATGGTACAGGTTAAAGTTTTCCGATATTTTTTATAAAAAAATATGCGACCTCATAAAAGATCGCAGTATTTGCAGCGGCTGCCGCAGGTATAAAAGATGTTAGAAAGATGTTAAGTTCTTGTATTGATCTGGTTTATTTCTTGTTTGCTTCTGGTTATAAAGTTAATAAAAAGTTGCAATGTTGTTCATTAAAACCTTGTTTCGTGAACAAACAAAGTTATATAATTCCCAAAGGACAACATAGGACAACATTTTGAAAGGACAACATCAGGGTATTTTACTATTAAAATGATGAAAGAAAGGACAACAAAAGGACAACTTTTGCATTGAAAATCGCTTCTATCTAAGCATTAAAAAAGAGAGTAACCTCTTTCAAGATTACTCTCTATATTCTCTAAAATTATTGAAATTTCAATGGTTATATGTATTAACCAAAGTATCTCTTCAGCAGACCTTCGAATGCCTTGCCGTGTCTAGCTTCGTCTCTGGCCATTTCGTGAACTGTATCGTGGATAGCATCCAGGTTCAGTTCCTTAGCTTTCTTAGCCAGTTCGAATTTACCTGCTGTAGCGCCGTGTTCAGCATCTACTCTCATTTCCAGGTTTTTCTTTGTGGAATCTGTAACAACTTCACCCAGCAGCTCTGCGAATTTAGCAGCATGTTCTGCTTCTTCGTAAGCAGCTTTTTCCCAGTACAGGCCGATTTCAGGATAGCCTTCTCTATGAGCAACTCTTGCCATTGCCAGATACATACCTACTTCTGTGCATTCGCCCATGTAGTTGTCTCTCAGGCCCTGAATGATTTCAGGATCTACGCCTGCAGCAACACCAACTACGTGTTCTGCTGCCCAAACTTTTTCGCCTTCGTCAGCTTTAACAAATTTTTCTGCAGGTACTTTGCACTGTGGGCACTGAGCTGGTGCTTCAGGTCCTTCGTGTGTGTATCCGCAAACTGTGCATGTCCATTTCATAATTAACATCCTCCCAAATAATTGTGATTTTTTAAATTTTCTGATGATTCATTATACCTCAATAATCAGCTTTTAAACAACATTTTCTTTTTTGTTTTGAAACTTTACGTTTAGAACAAAAGAATGTATAATTTATAATATATAGGCATTTTTAGGGAACCATATTCACAGGGGTAAATGATAAGGAGTCAAGAACTGTAATGAATAAAGCCAAAAGAATAATTGCATGCATTCTGGTTGTAGCAATGGCGAGTGTTTCACTGGCAGGATGTACAACATTCAACAATTTTAAAAAAGCTTTTTTGAATAAGAATCCGGAGAATGACGCACAGATCAGAATCGGCGTATACGAACCGATGACAGGTACGGATAAAGAGGCCGGCGAGGCTGAAATCAAAGGTATAGAGCTGGCACACAAGCTGTACCCGTATGCGGGTGACGAGAGGGTCGAACTGATTTATGCAGATAACAAATCTGATATAGATGCGGCCGAAACTGCGATGGAAGATCTGATGAAGAAGACACCTACAGCAGTTCTGGGAAGCTACGGCAATATCTATTCACTGATCGCCGGAAAACATATCAAAGAGGCAAAGATACCTGCAATTGCGATCACAAATACAAATCCTCTGGTAACAAAGAATAACCCTTATTACCTCAGAGTTTCACTGGTGGATACATACCAGGCGACAGCTATGGCGAGATATGTGATCGAAAATCTGAAGCAGACACAGGCTGGCATACTGCTTCCTGCAAATGATGATCAGGCACTGGCGGTGGCTTCCAGTTTTGAAAACTACATGGTAAGCAAAGCCGGCGGAAATGCAGTAGCGGTATATAAAGAGTATGAAGCCGGATCAGGGGATTTTGAGAAGCAGCTGGAAGCTGTCAGAGCCTCCGGCGTAAAGTCTGTATATCTCTGCGGAGATAAAGAGGATGTGGTAAGCATCCTGAAACAGGCAGAAGAAATGAACCTCACAGGAGTAACATTCCTGGGCGACAGCACATGGGCCGAAAAGGAATTTATCAAAGCGGCAAGCAAATATGTAAACGGCAATGTAGCATTTACAACACTTTACACAGATACAACACATGTGACAAAAATGTCAGAGGAATTCCTGAAGGCCTATAAGGAAGAATACGGAGAAGAGCCCGAAGCGGCCGCTGCACTGGGCTTCGATGCATACCTGCTGATGATCCATGCGATCGGAAATGCAGGTGCGGACAGCACCGGAGAGCAGCTGCGCGATGCGATCATGGCGATCGAAAACTTTGAGGGTGCTTCCGGAATAATTTCATTCGATAACAACGGGGATCCAGAGAAATCCGTTGTTATAAATACACTTAACGGCAAAAACATCAGCACACTGTGCATCATTGCACCGGCCGGCACACCGGTACCGGCAGCACCTGTACAGGCTGCTGATGCAAAATAACAAAAAAGGAGATATTAAAATGGAACA
This sequence comes from Bacillota bacterium, assembly GCA_017936025.1. Lineage (GTDB taxonomy): Bacteria > Bacillota > Clostridia > Peptostreptococcales > Anaerovoracaceae > RGIG9096. Next base: position 3,652 of record JAGBGL010000117.1, read on the forward strand.
GAAAATCAGAGAAGGATTAGAACAGATCAGACCATTCCTGCAGAGAGACGGAGGAGACATCGAATTCGTTGAATACACAGAAGATAACGTTGTAAGAGTTAAACTGCAGGGACACTGCGCAGGATGCCCTGGCGCTCAGATGACAATCAAAGGCGTTGTAGAAAGAATCCTGAAAGAAAGCTATCCTGAAATCAAAGCAGTAGAATCTGTATAATAGAATCATGGCAGAACAAAGAAGACAGAGAAGAGTCAAGAAGAAAAAACATAATAGGAAGTTAAGAACTGTGACACTGATCGTGCTGGTCCTGGTAATCCTGGGGCTGGCGCTTCTTTTAAATGTGGGAAGAAGCGGTGGACAAGCAGGAAAGTCAGATGCACTCAGCATGCTGCCTGAAGAAACCGGCATCTCTATTCTGTGTGTCGGAGACATAATGTCACACTCCCCGCAGACGAGTGCACAGTACAGCGGCGGTAAATATGATTACAGAGAAAACTTCGAATATGTAAAACCATATATCGAAGCGGCGGATCTTGCCCTCTGCAATGTGGAAACAACTTTTGCGGGAGCGCCGTATACCGGATATCCGGCATTCTGTTCTCCTGATGCGCTTGCAGTTGCGCTGAAAGACGCAGGCTTTGATATCGGGATCACTTCCAATAATCATATGGCTGATAAAGGATATAACGGAGTTATAAGAACGCAGAAAGTACTGCAGGAGCAGGGGCTTGCGACTGTAGGAAGCGTTCTCGAACCTGATGATCCGCGCTACATAATCACAGAAGTTAAAGGAATCAAAATCGGTATCGTTGCATATACTTATGAGACAGGCTCCGGTTCAGGACCCGTTTCCATTAACGGTGCAAATATTACTGACCAGACGGCTTCTGTAATCAATTCCTTCAACTTTAATACGATCGGTGAGGATATGAAAAAAATCAAAGCCGATATAGACGGTGCGAAGGAAGCCGGTGCGGAAATCGTTATTGTATATTATCACTGGGGAGAAGAATATCAGGAAGCACCTAACGGCCACCAGGTAAATCTGGCACAGCAGACAGCCGATATGGGAGCTGACATCATCTTTGCTTCTCATCCGCATGTGCTGCAGAAGGCCGATTATGTGACAGTAACAGGATCTGACAAACAGGTTCCTGTTTTCTACAGCATGGGCAACTTCATTTCAAACCAGAGAACAGAGACTCTCGGCAAACCGCGTACAGAGCAGGGCGTTATGGCTATGATAAACCTTTCTTATATGGAAGGTGTCGGCATAACTATCCTTGAAATGGATGCAGTGGCGACATGGGTGGATAAATACTCTGCCGGAGGAAGCGTTGAATACAGAATCATTCCGCTGGATAAAGACCTTGAATCAAACGCGAGCCTGAAAGCTTCGGGACATATGTCCAGGGCAAAACAGGCGATGGGAGACGCATATGGAATACTTGGACTTAGTGCTGAATAAAATTGAAGAAAACAGGGACGAGCAGATCAGCTGTCTGCAGGAACTGATACGGATAAAGAGTGTCGAAGAACCCGCAAAAGGCGACATGCCTTTCGGTGAAGGCGTTCACGGAGCATACACGTACATGATGGAAAAATGCAGCCGCGAAGGCTTCGCAATAAAAAATGCGGACAACTATGGCGGACATGCAGAACTTTCCGGAAGCGGAGATAAAGTTTTCGGTATCGTAGGACATCTGGATGTAGTTCCTGAAGGCCATGACTGGGAAGAAGATCCGTACGGCGGCCTGGTAAAAGACGGATTCATTTATGGAAGAGGCACTACGGACAACAAAGGACCTATGGTCGCAGCATATTATGCAATGAGAGCGATCAAAGAGTGCGGAGTTCCTATGAGAGATACTGTGCGCCTGATTTTCGGTCTGGATGAAGAAACCAACTGGGCTGGCATGGAGCACTATATCGCGAAACTGGGAGTGCCTGATTACGGTATCACACCGGATGCAGACTTTCCGGCGATCCATGGAGAAAAAGGCATCATGGTGTTTGACCTTGCGAAGAAGTTCATGCCGGCAACAGCAAAAGGTCTTGAACTGAGATCCGTAAAAGGAGGCACGGCACCTAATATGGTTGCAGATTCTGCGAGGGCTGTCGTGAGAGACACTTCCGGAGCTGGATACGATATGATCCGTGCACAGGTGGCTGCAAAGCGTAATAAAAATCATGTGACGATAAATTGCCGCGGGATCGGAACGAGTTTTGAACTAACAGCAGAAGGTGTGGCTGCACACGGTGCAAAGCCGGAAGCAGGCAAAAATGCCATTTCTGTTCTGATGGAGTTCCTGGGAGAGCTTAACTTTGTAAATGAGGATGCGGCTGTTTTCGTCGACTTCTACAATCAGCATATCGGCTATGAAACAGACGGGCACTCTCTGGGCTGCGGCTTCAGCGATGGGCCGTCAGGAAAACTGATCCTGAACGTAGGAATGATCGACCTGGATCATGAAGCTGTAAAACTGACAATAAATGCCCGCTATCCTGTCACGATGCATGCCGAAGATGTATATGAAGGTATTGTACCGGTAACTGATAAGTTCAATCTGGGAATAATCAAAGGCAAGAACGAGGATCCGATTTACATCCCGGCAGACGATCCGATGATCGTTACACTGATGGATGTTTACAAAAAACATACCGGTGACACAGAGAGCAGTCCGCTGGTGATCGGCGGCGGAACTTACGCGAGAGCCTTTGAAAACGTGATAGCTTTCGGCGCGATGTTCCCGGGAGATCCGGATCTGATGCACCAGAAAAATGAACGCATTTCCATCGATAATTTCATGCTGATGACAAAGATCTTTGCGGAAGCGATTATCCGTCTGGCAGGGGAAACTGAATAAAACCCCTTGACAAGGTATAATTATAGAATTATTATAAATATGTAAAGATAATCTGTTTCAGGGCGAGGTGAAATTCCTCACCGGAGGTAATGCGCGCGAGCGACAAGTCCTCGAGCCTCACGGCTGAATGGGTGTGATTCCCATACCGACGGTATAGTCCGGATGAAAGAAACAAGTGATACATCTTTGTTTTTGTATTGCGCCCTGGAATCGTCAGATTCCGGGGTTTTTTAGTGACCTGACAGATTCCTTGAAATCACATCGTTGTTAGGAGGAATCAAAATGAACAACAATCTCAACGGACAGGCAAAGACTGTCAAACTTGCCAAAATGGGCATGCTGGTAGCTATTTCTATCGTGCTGGTGTATTTCATACACTTCCCGCTGATCCCTGCGGTTCCGTTCTTGGAATATGACCCTGCAGACATTCCGATCATGATCGGTACATTTGCATTCGGTCCATGGGCGGGCTTCCTGCTTACAGTTGTAACTTCCCTTGTACAGGGACTGACAGTAAGTGCGGGTTCCGGTCCTTACGGGATCATCATGCATATCATTGCAACAGGCACATTCGTGCTGGTAGCAGGCTTTATCTACAAAGGCCATAAGAGCAAGAAAAGAGCTATCATTGCGCTGGTTTGCGGTGTTGTTGCATGGATCCTGGTAATGATCCCTGCAAATCTGTTTATCACACCGGCATTCATGGGTATGCCTAGAGAAGCGATCATGGCGTTCATGCCGGGAATCGTTTTATTCAACTTCCTGAAATCCACAATCAATGCAGTTATCACATTCCTGCTGTACAAGAGAATTTCGGGATTCCTGCACAGATAAATAAAGTCCGAATACTTACTATATAATCCTTAAACTTTTACTATGTGCCCGGCGGCTCTGCAAGTCTGCCGGGTTTTTCAATTTTGCGGAAGCCGGTGTGCTCCTGTTATGCCCTGCAGTGAGTTTTGACGGATGTATTGCCGAAGGAAGCAGAAATATGATAAAATATAATACTATGAGAAAATTAATTATGAAAAACGAAGAAGATACCAGAGCCTTTGGCCTGGATCTGGGCAAAAGCCTCGAAAAAGGAGATATCGTTGCGCTGGTGGGCGACCTGGGAACAGGAAAGACAGCACTCACTAAATACATCGCGGAGGGACTGGGAGTCGCAGGACCGATCACCAGCCCTACATTTACGGTAGTCCAGGAATATCACGACGGCAGACTGCCCCTGTATCATTTCGACGTATACAGAGTGTACGACGAAGATGAACTGTTTGAACTTGGATATGAAGAATATTTTTACGGAGAAGGAGTCTGCATAGTTGAGTGGGCGGATCTTATCGAAGACATGCTTCCGCCGGAGACAAAACTTATCCGTATTGAGTATGGGGAAAACCCTGAAGAAAGGATATATCAATGTACATTTTAGCATTGGAAACGACAGGGGCACATGCTTCTGTTGCAATCATAAATGAAGAGGGAAAAATCGCTGAAAAGGTGTCGGATTCCGTCCTGAATCACCTGCAGAATCTGATGCCGATGACGAAGGAACTGCTGGACGAACAGGGATTGTCAATAGGCGATATGACAGCAATTGCAGCGTCTCAGGGCCCTGGTTCTTTCACGGGAATCAGAATCGGAGTATCTTCTGCAAGAGCGCTGGCGCAGGTGACAGGGATAGAAACTGTTGCAGTGCCTACTCTGAAAGCATTCGCATATAACGCTCCTGACTTTGACGGCCTGATCTGCCCGGTGTTCGATGCGAGACGCAGCCAGGTGTTTGCAGCTGCATACAAATGGAACGGCGGAAAAATCGAAGAAATCGTATCGGGTGCGGCTTATGCACTGGATGATTTCCTGGAAAAGACGGCAGAGGTAGGCCTTCCGAGAATGTTTTTCGGTGACGGCGTAAAAGCATATGCCGACAGATTCGCGGAAGAGGAAACCGCGCCTGAGGAAATCAGACTTCAGATGGCTTCCTCCGTGGCGAAGCTGGCAAAAGACATGTACGAAGAGGGACAGGCAGTTCATTACGAAGATCTGAAACCTGATTACATGAGAAAAGCAGAAGCTGAAAGAAAACTGGAAGAAAAGAGCAGGAAATAATGATGAACCCTGAATTAGTAGTAAGACCTGCAGAAGCAACGGATGTGGCTGCTATTGCCGAGATGGAGAAAATCTGCTTTGAGACACCTTGGTCCGAAGATGCGATCATGCACGAACTGACAAAGAATCCGCTGGCGCACTATATTGTTGCGGAGCTTGAAGGAAAAGTCGTCGGTTATGTGGGATTCTGGCAGATCTTAGATGAAGGCCATATAACGAATGTTGCGGTAAGACCTGAATGGAGAGGAAATCATATAGCTTCCACTATAATCGCGGTGATGATCCAGGTTGGCGAAAGCCTGGGGATCGAGAGATATACTCTGGAAGTACGCAGCTCCAACGAGCCCGCAAAGGCGCTGTACCGCAATTTCGGCTTCAAGGAAGCGGGACTGAGAAAAGGCTATTACGAAGATAATGGCGAGGATGCGGTGATCATGTGGAGAGACCCGGCTGCATCGCCTGCAAACTAGGCTGCCGCTGAACGGCAGTGCCCGGAAAGCGGGCAGCAGATGAATAAAAAGTGGTTCCCGGCAGATAATAGTTATAAAAAACTGCAGGAGGGAGCCATGTATAGATTTGATGATTATTATGAGGAAGAACGCAAGGGCAGTGAGATGGTCACGATAGCGTCACATTGTCCGAAATTTTCCCGGAGAGGGGATTTCGATGTGTTCAACATGAGCACTTACCGGTCCTGTGAAAACTGCAGGAACCTTTCCGCGGATGACAGTTGTGCTTACAGAAAGCAGGACTATATCTTCCCTATGGAGTAGAGGATAATTATGAAAGACGGAAAATTAATTACATTGGCAATAGAATCCAGCTGTGATGAAACTTCTGTGGCAGTGCTGGCAGACGGACGTGAAGTCCTGTCCAACGTCATTGCTTCCCAGATAAAAGTTCATCAGGTTTTCGGCGGAGTAGTTCCTGAAATTGCTTCCCGTCACCATCTGGATAATGTGAACCGCGTAGCAGACGAGGCAATGGCGGAAGCCGGCATCACTCTGGACGACGTCGATCTGATCGGCGTTACTTATGGTCCGGGCCTGGTGGGTGCGCTGCTGATCGGGCTGGCGACTGCAAAAGCATACGCAATGGCAACAGGTAAACCGCTGGTGGGCGTGCACCACATTCAGGGGCATATCTGTGCCAATTACATAGCGCACAAAGAACTGGAGCCTCCGTTCATGGCACTGGTCATTTCCGGCGGACACACGAATATCGTGGAAGTGACAGACTACAATGAATGTCATGTGCTGGGCCAGACCCGCGACGATGCGGCAGGAGAGGCATACGACAAAGTTGCGAGGGTCCTGGGTCTTGGATACCCGGGAGGGCCTAAAATCGATAAAATCGCAAAAGAGGGCAATCCTGACGCGATTGAATTCAAACGTGTATTTCTGGAAAAAGACAGCCTGGACTTCAGTTTCAGCGGCATCAAGACGGGTGTGCTGAACTATGTGAATTCCGAAAAACAGGCGGGCAGAGAGATCAATGTGCCCGACGTTGCGGCGAGCTTCCAGCAGGCTGTGCTGGAAGTCATCGTGAAGAAGACTGTCGGCGCGGCAGTCCGGATGAAGAAGGATAAAATCGTCATGGCCGGCGGTGTTGCTTCCAACAGCAGACTGCGTGAGATGATGGAAGCAGCATGTGAGAAAGAAGGCATCAGGCTTTACTATCCGTCTCCGATCCTGTGCACAGACAACGCGGCAATGATCGGATGCGCGGCGTACTACAGATACAAGGCGGGGCATGTGGATGATCTGACTCTGGATGCAATCCCGCATTTACCATTATAAATTCAGACGGGCCGGCGGCCTGAGAAAAGGACTATAAATGATCGTTTTATCAGCAAAAGATTTGACAAAAACATATGGTATAGACGTGATACTGCAGGACGTTTCCTTCCATGTAAATGAAGGGGACCGTATAGGCATCATCGGTGCCAACGGTGCAGGAAAGACGACGCTGCTGAGAATGCTTTCAGGGGAACTCCCTTACGACAGCGGCGAATTCTATATGTCGCAGGATACGACTATCGGCTATCTGAAGCAGAGTGACAACTTCCAGTCCGAGAATACTGTGATCGAAGAGG
>JAGBGL010000118.1 GCA_017936025.1 Bacillota bacterium
AAATCAGGCCGTTCATTTCGCCGTTTTCGAAAACTCCGATGGAGCCTCCGCCGACTTTCATATCAGGAGTATAACCGGACTCTTCCAGCGCCTTGCTATTGAGCCAGCAAGTGTGGGCATCTGCAGCCAGCATATATGCAGGTCTGTCAGGAACCGCTTCGTCCAGTGAAATCTTAGTTGGAAGCGGCGCGTCATTCCAGTTTGCAGGGAACCATCCGAATCCCAGAACTCTTTTTTCATCAGGATGAGATTCAGCATACTCTCTGATCATCTGAACACATTCTTCTTCAGATCTGGAAGGAGTTACGTCTACCATGTGATCGCTGTTTGCGACTGCGCCCCACCATAGATGGTCATGTCCGTCCACCAGACCCGGCATGATCAGTTTGTCTTCATATTCATAAACAACAGTATCTTCAGTTTTATACGCTTCTGCTTCCTGCGCGCTTACAACGCCTGCAATTTTATTGCCTTCGATCAGGACCGCACCGCTGATAACATCATCGCCTGCGCCTGTAAAAATCGCGTTGCTCTTTAAAATCATATCTATTTTACCCATTGATATAACCTCCCTTTTTTCTAAAGTCTATTAAGGCATGCTTTCAAATATACAGGGCATGGATATTTAAAAGCGTTGAGACCCGCATCTTATTTGACCTAACGATACGGACTCAACGCTTTAACTGTTGATATATTACCCGGCGGTAATTTTTTCTTTTATTTTATTTTACATTACCCATAACCGTCAGGAATAAAATCTAATTAGCTATATGGATTATACAATGAAGCCGATAATAACGTATGCGATCAGGCCTAATACAAATGGTACGCCGATCAGTGGCAGTGCTGTCTTAGCATAGTCCATATTCTTGATTCCAGTAGCTGCTGCTGTTACTGTTACAGCGTCGGAGTAGAAGCAAGCGTGAGATCCGAAGGATGTTGCTGCTGCTACAGCACCGATAGCCAGGAATACGTTTACATCCAGTGCCAGTGCCAGAGGGATGATGATTGGGAAGGAGATTGCTGCAACGCCCCAGAAGGAACCAGTGCAAAATGCCAGTGCTGCAACTACCAGGAATGTGATAGCTGGGAAGATTGCAGGGCTCATGAATGGCTGTACAGTTTCGATTACGTATGGAGTCAGTCCTAATACGTCATTCAGATCCTGTAATACGAATGCCATCAGAACCAGCATTGTTACATACAGCATATCTTTGATGCCTTCTACGATAGCATCACAGAAGCCGCCAAGAGTAAGTTTTTTCTGTACAAACAGCAAGATGCCTGTCAGAACTACTGCGATGATTACGGACAGAGTGATGTCTCCTGTGTAGATACATACTGCGATCAGAACTACCATTGGCAGAACGAAGTTGATCCAGTGTGCTTTTTTGTCTGTTGTCAGTTCGTCAACTGTGTGTCCTTCTTCATAGTACCATTCAGGCATTACTTTGCCTTCAGCTGCTCTTGCATCAGCAAGTTTCATTGGTCCGAAAGTAGGGATGATCTTGAAGATGAACAGTGGTACGCAGATTACTGCGATCCATGCATACAGCATGTAAGGAATGGATGCACAGTATGCCTGGAAGCCTGTCATGCCTTCAACAGCATTTACATTTTCGATCTGAGATGCGTACAGTACGCCCCAGCTGGAGAATGGAACCAGGATACAAACAGATGCGCCTGTGGAGTTAACGATCCATGCCAGTCTTTCTCTGGAGATGTGGTGTTTATCAGATAAGCCTTTCATAGCAGCACCAACACCCAGAGCGTTCAGGTAGTCTTCTACGAAGATGATGATACCCAAGAACCATGCAAACATCTGCGTTTTCTGTGGCGTGTTCGCAACCTTTGCACCGATGTCTGCAAAGCCCATTGCTGCGCCGGATTCGTCCAGCAGTTTGATCAGTGCACCGAACATACCGAACATGATGATGTAGTATGCAGAGTCGCCGATCTCAACCTGAACAGCTGTGAAGAATGTTGACCACCATCCGCCTTTTGCGATAATGATGGATGCAACGATTGTACCGAGAGTGAGTGCTTCGAGAGCTCTCTTAGAAATGATAGCAGTTACGATTACTACTAATACTGGAAGTAAGCTGATGATTCCGTAAGTTTCCATACTCATTTCTCCTTTCGTCTTTCTTTTTATAATTTCTTTGAAATCTAAAATAATTTCGAGATGCCAATATATATAGCAATTCCCGTGCCAACTTTTTAAAATGCAAAAACCGCCATTTTTCAACACTATTTTCGCACATCGAAAAAGGCGAGTGTAATCCGCCGCTTACACTCGCCTTTTAAGAATTGTCAAACTATTCAAAACACTGGCTTTCAGCCATGTGTCTTTCTGTACATACACTGTATTTTTAAGCTTACAAGTCTATGCCCAGACGTTTCATTTTCTGATAAAGTAATGTTCTAGGAATTTTTAAATATTCCGCAGATTTTGTTTTATTATAATCAAATTTAATAAGAACCTCATTTATCAGCTTTCTTTCCGCTTCTTTTTTTACCGCTACTATAGGATTATCAAAACGGTTTACTGCATCCAGATTGATACGGCTGTTGTCGACGCGGAAATTGAAATGTTCCACCTTCAGAACTTCCCCGGTCGTATAGTTCATTGCCGCTTCCACCCTGTTGTGGAGCTCACGGATATTGCCCGGCCAGTCGTATTCCTGAAGGCGCTTGTACACTTCCGGTTCGATAGAAGTGATATTTTTGCCCAGTTCGCGGTTCAGTTCCTGCACGCGGGCTTCCACCAGTTCAGGAATATCCTCAAGACGTTCTCTCAGAGGCGGAATAACGATAGGGAACACATTCAGTCTGTAATACAGGTCTTCGCGGAAGCTTCCCTTTGATACCAGATCACTCAAATCCTGGTTGGTCGCTGCAACGATCCTTACATTTACATTGACATCTTCAACGCCGCCCACCGGCGTGATCTCGCCTTCCTGCAGGGCCCGCAGCAGCTTTGGCTGGATAGACATAGGCATCTGATTGATTTCATCCAGGAACAGGGTCCCCTGATCGGCAGCTTCGAACTTGCCCTTCTTGCCGCCTTTTTTCGCGCCCGTAAACGCACCCTCTTCATATCCGAACAGTTCGGACTCAATGAGAGACTCTGCCATGCCCGCAGAATTTACTTTCACGAAATTATGAAAAGCTCTTGCGCTCAGGTTATGGATGGAATGCGCCACCAGCTCTTTTCCGGTACCTGTTTCCCCGCATATCAATATAGTAGAATTAGAAGCAGCCGCCAGCTCGATCTGGTACTTCAGCTCCTTGATTTTTTCAGAAGACCCGATGATATTGTCCACAGAATACTTCGTATTCTTGAAAGAACGCACCTGTTCCTTAAAGTATTCCATTTCCTCTTTCAGCGTCGTCGCATACATCTCCAGCAGCTGGTCCAGCGCCTCAACGTCCTGGATCATATCGTATTCGAGAACTCCGACCACTTCATCATCCTTCTGCAGCTGCACCTGAGTACTGATACTCATACGTCCATCTGTGAAGTAGAAGTTCGTGTTGTATTTATTCTTCCCTTTCAGCAGATTCTGCATATTGGATGGCGGAAAAACATTAGTTATGTACTTGCCGATGGATTTTTCCCTGTCTACTTTTATATAGTCTGCACACTGGTCGTTAATATAGACCAGGTCTCCGTTCTTGTCTATCACCATAAGTCCGGCGATAGCTTCCAGGAACAGATTATAATCAGTACTTATATCTCTGCCCACGTCAATTCTCCTTTACAACAGACCGGTACTATTTGTTTTCCAGCACCAGTTTAGCGAAGTGTTCAAAACTCCAGTCTTCAAATCCGTCTACACTGTCTACAACTTTCAGGAAGAAGCATTTTGGAATTTCGCCGCATTTCAGGCTGTCTTCCACGCACAAGTTACAACCCTGATCGTGATTGCAAGGGTTGAACTGACAAGTTTCATCGCAGCAAGGGCACCAAGGTAATTTACTCACAATCTTTCTCCTTTCTTCTGCCGGTCAGCCGGCACTCTTCATCGTTTGTTGTTTGCTGTTTATCGGAAGGCGGTGTTTTCGCACTGTCTCCGGTATCAGAATTTAATACTTACGGATCCGCACCGCTTCTTTCCCCAGCAGCTCTTTTCTGAGAGCGGCCCAGACAGCATCGATCATTTCCTTGAGTTCGATCATATTGTCCCCAAGAAAGCGGATGATCATCATCGAATCATCGATTTTTCCCGCGGCAAAAACCACATTCCCTCTGTGATCCATGGAATTGAGTTTTTTCGGAAGCCCGTCGTCCAGGTTTTCCGAATATACGTAGATAGTCCCGTTCGTCAGGTGGCCTTCCATGTATCCCAGCTTTTTCATATCTGTAGTCTTCGGGTCCATCCGGCTGTTGTCGTAAACCACGAGTTTCCCGTCCACATAGATCTTCGTTCTGGAAGCATACAGGTCATACTTGAAAGCTTCGCCCATAGCAACGCGTCCTGCAGTTACCATATCTGAAGCGATCAGAGTCGCGCCTTTGTCCAGATGAAATTCTGTTTCCTGATATGTTGTGGATTTTGCATAAGGTACATTGTGTTCCGGAAGATATTCCATCACAGCACCGTTTTTCACGGTGATACAGTTCAGCAGCTCTGCATGTCCGTCTTCCATTTTATATAATTTATTGCTGCTCGGAGAAGTAATCAGCACACGGCTGTCTTCTTCAGCGATCAGCTCTGTCATGTATCTGTCGTTGTGAAGCACTCCGCCGCCGGTATTCAGAAGATATATGAATGCCGTGCCGTCATCATCCTGATAATGAGGAGGCATTATCTGCATCGGTATCTTGTAATACTGATCCGCGATATAAGTCTTTCCCGCAGCTTTTCTGCGGAATGTCAGGGACAGAGCGCCTGTTGCTTTTTCAAAATTCATAGCCGTCTCCATGCCGCTGCAGGTGCATTACGCCCCGCACCGGTGTTTCTGCAGTTCTAACCTTCGAACAACATATCTTCCTTGACCCATCTTATGACCTCAGGAAGCCCCGTTCCATCAAACAGATTTGTGAATACGTAAGGTTTGTCGCCCCTCTGCACTTTGGTGTCTCTGTCCATTACACCCAGATCACTGTGCACATAAGGCGCTATGTCGATTTTGTTGATCACCAGCAGGTCGGATTTTGTGATTCCCGGACCGCCTTTTCTAGGTATCTTTTCACCTTCACCCACGTCGATCACGAAGATCAGGCCGTCAACCAGCTCAGGGCTGAAAGTCGCCGCCAGATTGTCCCCGCCGCTTTCTACAAAGATGATGTCCAGATCATCGAATCTGTCCAGCAGCACATCGATAGCATCAAGATTCATGGAAATGTCTTCTCTTACTGCAGTGTGCGGACATCCGCCGGTCTCAACGCCTATGATGCGTTCTTCAGGCAGTGCCTGAGCACGGGTAAGGATCAGAGCATCTTCCTTTGTGAATATATCGTTTGTAACAACTGCGATCTGATAGTCATCGCGCAGTGCTTTGCATAATTTTTCGATCAGGGCCGTCTTGCCGGATCCTACCGGGCCGCCCACGCCGATTCTTACAGGCTTTCTCATATTCTGGTCCTCCCATTGCTAAGACATATAAAGTCTTGTTGTTAAAAATTCGTGATTTATGCTGGCTATATCGAGTCCCGGACAGAAATTCGAGATTTCATCCACCGGGGTTTCCATGCTTCCCTTAGCTGCAAGCTCCATAGCCGGATAAAGCTGAAGCAGCACATGCTGTGCCTGCGTGTTTCCGAGGGGCACAAGCTTTACAGCACTCTGCACCAGCGCGTTTACTGTACTGAAAACAAAGGCTTTCATGGCTTCTTCTATGTCCACGCCGATCCTGCCGCAGACCGCTCCGTAGATCACCGGATACGAGATGCCGTCCGGTCCGCACAGTTTTTTCAGGCGGCTCAGGTTCTCATCGTCCAGTATGTCTGCCATTATCCTCATGAACGCTTTTCCCATACGGATGCTTGATTCGCGGCTTTCTTTTGTGACTTTGACCGCACAGCTGAGTTCTTCCAGCTGCATAAGTTCGTCCTGATCCCAGTCAGCCGCAAGTCTGTAAGCTTCCCGCATTACAGGGCCCTCGCATCTTGTGATGGTGCTTTCCAGATAGCCTTCTGTAAATTCTATGAAAGTTTTATCATCTTGAACCGTTCCTGCTGCTACATATGTCTCCAGCCCCCATGACTGGCTGAATCCCCCGGACGGAAACGTCCCGCCGGCCATCTGCATCAGATAGAACAGCTGATTATTATAAGTCATATATCGCTCCTAATCGTGGTGATGGTGGTGATGGCTGTGCTCGTGGTCATGTGAATGACCGTGGCTGTGCGAATGGCCGCCCACTACGTGGTTCGCACGCTCGCCGTCCAGCTGTCTTTCGCAGCGTGTATAAGCAACTCCGATGCCTTTGATCAGGCTCTCAAGGATCGCATCATACGGTATCACGATGCAGTCATCGTGGATATACGCCGGATGATGCATGTTGCCTATATTGAACGCCGTCTTCGCCCACTCACGGTTGCCGGAAGGTCTGATTTCCAGCACATCTTCAGGAAGCAGCTCCGTAACTACGATTTTCTCTTCATCTTTATAAATGACCGCTCCGTTATACAGCTTTTCGCCGTTTTCCAGAGAAACCGCTAATATCATTCCGTTTTCTGTCTTCAGTTTCTGATGAGGCTTCGCCATATCATAATGGTCCAGCATGACTCTATCTATGATCAGTCCCTCTGTATCGAAGTCCTGTAATTTGCCGAGTATTTTTTCAATTATGATCATTTTTTCTTTCCTTCTCCGCAAAAGCATCCCGCAGTTTTCAGGAGATGCTCGCAGTATTATAAAACACAGCCCGGCACATATCGTGCCGGGCCGTACATTGCAGGTCTTCTATCTGAAGAAATATTTCTGGCCGAGGCACACTTCTGCGATCGGTTCGCATGTTATGTGTTCGCCGTTTATATATACTTTATAAGTCTCAGGATCCACCTTGATTTCAGGGCATGCATCGTTTCTTACCATGTCGGCCTTAGTCAGATTTCTTGTATTCTTAACAGGCAGCAGTTTTTCTGCAGAGTACGGAACCTTTTCGCCAAGGCCCGCATCGATCGCACCCTGTGTAACGAAAATCTTGCTGTTCTTCTGGATAGCGCTTCCGCATGCGGAGTACTGTTTTCTGTAGATCATAGGTTCCGCAACTTCGATACATGCATTTACGTCGCCGGATACGGAGTAAACGATGTCTCCGCCTTTGAATGTCCATGCAGGTTTTGCACCGAAGAATGCAGGTGACCATGCAACGATATCAGCCAGTCTGCCCGGAAGCAGTGAGCCAACGTATTCGTCGATTCCGAAAACTTTTGCTGCATTTACTGTATATTTAGCCATGTAGCGGAGAATTCTCTGGTTGTCATTATCGCCTGTTTCTTCAGGCAGAGGTCCTCTCTGCTGCTTCATCTTGGAAGCCATCTGCCATGTTCTCAGAACGGTTTCGCCTACACGTCCCATTCCCTGAGAGTCAGAACCGTGGATGGAAATCGCGCCCATATCATGAAGTACGTCTTCCGCAGCGATAGTTTCGCCTCTGATTCTGGAGTCCGCAAAAGCAACGTCTTCAGGAACCTTAGGGTTCAGATTGTGTACTGCCATGATCATGTCCAGATGCTCTGCAACTGTATTTACTGTATACGGATTAGTGCAGTTTGTAGAAGAAGGGATTA
>JAGBGL010000119.1 GCA_017936025.1 Bacillota bacterium
GCCGGACTGCAGCGTGAACGGGTCGACGGATTTGACGTAGATCAGGGAGCCGGTGTGGTAGGTCGGTTCCATGGAGCCGGACAGGACTGTGTACGGGTGGATGCCGACGATGCGCGTGCCGACCAGCAGGATCGTAAGAACGACAACAAGCACCACTCCGATGGTGCCTATGATGTTTAATATGCTTTTGCCTTTGGTTTTCTGTTTTGTCGCCATTTTTACCCCACCCTTTATCAGGTATGCAACGTTGCCTAAACTCAAGGAAATTAATGCTTCCGCAAATTTACCCCACCCTACGTTAGGGGTTATAAAACAGCATGCTGAAAGTCATGCTGCTGAATCCAAGTCTTTACCTATACTAATTTATACACACTACTATTATCTTACAGTTATTGTAAAATTGCAACTGCTTTTTGCCTCTGATCCCCCGCTTTTTTATTTGCCCAATTCTCTGAAAATTTCACATTATCCGACGGTTTTGAATTTTGCGCGTCCATTGCATTATATACTGAAAAGTTATATAATTTCATAATAAGAAATAATCGCAAGTAATTTAACAGGAAGGACGGAATAAAATATGAATAGAGGTAAAAAAAGAATGGCCCTGATTCTGGCTTTCATTATCGGCGTGGGACTGATTACCGTACCTGCACACTTCAGCAGTGTTTCTGCCGGAGAAAATGATATTTATGTGCACAAGTACGAGGGGGGTTCCAAGGCTTACAGCAAGCACCATTTCACTTTCCAGTGGTACAATGGCAGCTCTGCATGGGAAAGGGTCAGAAACAAGCACCACAAAACTCAGATTTTTGAACTGGTAAATACCACAGATGCAAACGATACGGCTTTTGCATACTGCAGTGACTTTATTAATTCTGCGGTTGCAGGATCCATGTACAAGAGAATCAATCTGGAGGATTCCACTTATTATAACGAAGCGGCAGCGGAACACATCCGTGCGATCATGGACAAGGGATACTGGTACACATGGACGGACGAAGATCTGCAGGCAGCAGAAGCAGCGGCCAACCAGTGGCTTGATACTTATGATCCCGCTGCGTTCAGCACAGCGGCCTATATGCCAGGCGATGCAGAAGAGCCTGTCAATAAGATCTCCGGTCTGACTGCTGATGAAGCACTGATGGCTACACAGCTGGCGATCTGGGCTTTTGCGAATACCGAAGGGGACGGCTTCTGGATCAAGTATTATGAATCCATCATGCCTGAGGTAATCGAAGACGAAGACAATATCCGGTACATCATACAGGAGCTTCCGGATAACGTGAAAACATTCCGCAAGTACCTGATCCATCAGCAGGCGCGGCAGGCTTCACCTGAAGAGTTAGTGCTTACTGATGATTACTTCGTCACTACGTCCGCAGTTTTCACCGCTGATGCAGATGGCGATACGAAATATGATGTGACTGCTTTATTTAAGTTGGCTACAGATATCGATGCACGCGATCAGCTGACAATAACAGCTACTGCCGGCGACAATGAGTCCCGTACTTATTCTCTGAACGGAAGCAGCCCTATGGCCAGATCTGCGAACGGCTATTATGCAGTTACTATCGAAGATGTATCTATGCAGGATATTGAACAGGGGATCACTCTCTCGATCGACGGCAAACAGTGGACAAGCGGAATATGCTTTTATGAAGCTCAGGCTGGCGAAAACGACTCTGCCAGAGAAGTTTCCCAGAATCTTGTTGGCAGATATGAAGGCCTGACTCCTGCTGTTGCAACATTCAGCCTTACTGCAGAAGTCAAGGAAGGCGAACTTGATCTGTTCAAATACGATGCTTCCACTACTGTTCCGATGGAAGACGCTGACTGCCTGATCGATGGACAGCCCCGCAGAGCTCTCGGCGGTGCAGTCTTTGATCTGTATGTTATGATTGATGGCGAATACATCCTGATCGACAGCGGTCTTGTTTCAGGAGATGACGGCAATATCCATGTAACTGGCCTGCCTGAAGGATATGAATATTATTTCAAGGAAACTGCTGCTCCTGAAGGTTATGAAATCTCCAACACAGGATTCATCAAGGCATCAGTTGCAGGTTCCGGAGAAGAAGCCACAACAGTTTTCGTAGGAAACTGCGAACAGGCTGATATTCCGATAAACCCTGATGAAACGCCTGACCCAACAGATCCTACTGATCCGACTACTCCAAGCGACCCAAGCTCCGGAGAGGTCGTTGAACCTACACGCACAGGCGACTTTACGAACATGTCCAAGTACATTGGAATTCTGCTGATTGCACTCGCTGTAATGGGATTTGCGATCAGAAGACCCGAATATGACTGATAGATTTTGATAATGACCGATCAATAGAAAACAGACGGCAGGTTTGCCGTCTGTTTTTATGTTTTGGATCTTTAACTTTTTCGGTCTCCTTCATCTTTGTGGTAATTATTCGGTTATTTGTCTAACTTCTTCTTCGGTGAGTTTTGTTGCCTCACAGATTTGTTCTAATGTGAGGCCCATAGCCTTTAAACGAATGGCAGTATCGTTTTTTTCTTCAGCCCGTCCTTCAGCAAGACCTTTTTCACGCGCCCTTTGCTGTTCTATGATTTTTTCTTCCCATGCATTCATAAATCTGATCCCCACTTCCTCATTGAGTTTTATGGCTTCTACTTTTTTATGAATCTGCTTTATTCTGTCGCTGCCTGACTGCATTGCCACCTGATCATCCGAATGCTCTATGTATTGTAGCAGACTGATCAGTTCACAGCTTGCCCCAGTATTCTTTGCGCAGTTCTTTTTCAGCTTGAGGCCTTTCGCTCAGCGTAATCTCTTTCCCAAGGATGATTTCCAGCATAAGTTCCAGAATTTCCGGATCTTCAACGGCTTCTGCAAAAAGGAAGCGATCCAGCAGATTCAGTTCCCTAAGTTCTTTTTTCATTTTTTCTCCTTTCATTATAATTTTGATTGAAGAAGAATTCAACCCTTACCCCATTTACATTTTATTCCAGCGCGTACAATTTGTCAATA
>JAGBGL010000120.1 GCA_017936025.1 Bacillota bacterium
ATATACCGGCATGGATCCGTGCAAACTGGCTCGTAATAATATATTTTGCTGTACGTGCGATGACCCTGATCAAAATGGATTTTGAATACAGCACGATTAGAACGATTTTCTTTGAAGTATTCTTCCTGATCGGTATAACTGAATGCACAGTAGGCGGAAGCGATAAGAGAAACCTGTACATAAAAATCTTTGTGTGGATGGAACTGGTGCTGACAGCAGTGAGTCTGCTGCTGTACTATATGCTTCCTTATTTGGGATCAGGCATCAATGGATTTGCAGAATCTATGATGTTCCTTGAAAAATGCGGCAATGCGATGGTGTTCAGCAATCCGAATACGGCCGGACTGATGGCAGGATTCTCTATTGTGCTGGCGATCGTATGCTTGGGAAAGAACATCTTCAATAATAAGTTCATCATCTTCTATGGACTTTATAACGTAGCGGCACTGATCCTTTTCGGATGCAGAAGTTCAGACATCGGGGTGATTGCAGCAATTGCAGTATTGGTACTGATGAAACTGATTCCGAAATTAAATGGACGTATAATCGCTGCAGCAGTTCTGATCATGATGGTACTGTCAGTGATTCCTATATATGGATTCATAAAATCTCAGGGTAACATGGCGTATGATGCGTTTACTGAGACTGAACTGGCAATTGATTATTACAGCTCTGGACGTTATGTTGTCTGGAAAGGCTGCTATATTGCACAGCAGGATGACCTTATGCTGGGTAACGGCAGTCTGAAAATGGAGCAGGCAGACCGTGCAGAGCTCATAAAGGATATGGACCCTGATTACTATTGGCGACAGGCAAGATCAGCGGAACTGGGACCGCATAATGGATATATAGCGATGATTGCAGCTGCGGGAGTTCTTGGACTACTGTTGTTTGCGGTAATAATTCTGCAGCGGATACGGCGTTCTGAATCCCTTAAAAAAGGGACATGGTGTATTCTGCTGGTGTTTATATTCGTTGTGAATATGTTCGAGAGCCTGTTTATAGTTAACAGATTCTTCACATGTTTCTACATGTTACTGTTACTTACTATAGATTTTAATGATGACGGCAGCACAGACGCTCCGTCACTGGAGGAAACAGAATGATTTACGGTGCGATTTTAGCCGGCGGCATCGGAAGCCGCATGGGAAATGAAAAAC
The DNA here is from genome assembly GCA_017936025.1 of Bacillota bacterium. GTDB lineage: Bacteria > Bacillota > Clostridia > Peptostreptococcales > Anaerovoracaceae > RGIG9096. The sequence continues at coordinate 1,161 of JAGBGL010000120.1, forward strand.
CAAAACAGTATATAAACATCGGAGGAAAACCGATCATCCTCCATACTATAGAAAAGTTCTGCCTGTGCAGCGAGTTTGAAGAGGTCCTGATCCTCTGTCCCGCTGACTGGGTGGAATATACAAAGGGACTGGTAAAAAAACACATCGTTCCAAATGATAAAGTCAAAGTCATCGAAGGCGGAGACACAAGAAACGAGACTATCCAGAATGCCATCACATATATTGAAAATGCAGGCAATCTGGATGATGAAACAATTATTGTGACACATGATGCTGTGAGACCGTTCGTGACTTACAGAATCATAAAAGATAACATCGAAGCCGCACAGAAATACGGTGCGTGCGATACTGTCGTGCCTGCTACAGATACAATCGTCGAAAGCCAGGACAACGACATAATCTCTGCGATACCTGACAGATCCAAACTGTATCAGGGACAGACACCGCAGAGCTTCAATGCAATGAAACTGCAGCAGCTGTACAGGGAACTCTCCGATGAAGAGAAAGACATCCTGACAGATGCGGCAAAAATCTTTGTGATCAAAGGACAGCCGGTCAAACTGGTTAAGGGTGAAAATTCCAATATCAAGATCACTTACCCTTATGATCTGACCGTTGCTGAAAGTTTATTGAAAGGTGAATAGAATGCTCAATACAATTTACAGGCTCATAGAGCCCAGAAAAATTGAAATTGAATTTAACGATATACAGATGAATGATGATCAGGTCATCGTAAGACCGACTCATCTGTCCATCTGCAACGCGGATCAGAGATACTATCAGGGAACAAGAGCTCCGGAAGTACTTGCGAAAAAGCTTCCAATGGCACTGATCCACGAGGGCATCGGAGTTGTAGTGCACGATGCAAAAGGCGAGTTCAAACCGGGTGAATCCGTTGTAATGGTTCCGAACACACC
>JAGBGL010000121.1 GCA_017936025.1 Bacillota bacterium
TATTGACGAAATCGATAAGATCGCTTCCGGTTCCGGCTACAGACAGGGTGCTGATGTGTCCAGAGAAGGCGTACAGCGTGATATCCTGCCTATCGTAGAAGGAAGTGTAGTAAATACAAAACACGGCCCTGTAAAAACAGATCATATTCTGTTCATCGGCGCCGGTGCTTTCCATGTTTCAAAACCTACAGATCTGATCCCTGAACTGCAGGGACGTTTCCCGATCCGTGTAGAACTGGAAAATCTCGACAGAGATACTTTCCTCAAGATCCTGACTGTACCGGAAAACGCACTGCTGAAGCAGCACAAAGCTCTGCTGGAAACAGAAGGTGTTGAGATCGAATTTACAGACAGTGCTATTGAAGAAATCGCTACAATGGCATTCCTGATGAATGAACAGACAGAAAATATCGGTGCGAGAAGACTGCACACTATCCTGGAAAAACTGCTGGAAGACATCTCCTTCAATATTCCGGATATGGATGTGGAAAAATTCGTTATCGATGAAGTGTATGTAAAAGAAAAATTCGAAGAAAAAATCCATCCGGAAGATCTGGATCAGTATATTTTATAAAAAGCTTAATGCCCGGCGCCGAGAAAATTCGGACGCCGGGTATTGTTTTATTTGAGGAAACTATTCTGAATTGTACTGAAATGAATAAATTTTTAGAAAAATCAAAAAAATGACTTGCTTATGCGGGTGTGCCATATTATAATAAGGCTGAAAAATCGCTGTAGTGTGTGTAATTTGGCGATGCGCAAGGAGAGAAAGTATGGAAAATCAAATTTTGACAAAAATTAGAAAATTGAATTGGGTACTTCAGGAAAGCGCAACAGGTGCTTTTTCGTTCAATGAATTATGTGCGATTCTGAGTGATTTGATGGATGCGAATGTGTATATCGTAAGCCGTAAAGGAAAAGTTATCGGCGTTAACTATAAAATCCAGTCTGACAGTGCAGCAATTTCCGATCCGGAAACAGGGATGGAGGCATTCCCTAGTGAATATAATGAAGAGCTGATGAAAGTTCCTACAACTCAGGCTAACCTGAAGGCTGAAGAGGCTCTGAAGATTTTCAAATACGATTACGATACTGCAGATAAACTGCACACAATCATTCCTATTCTTGGGGGCGGCCACAGATGGGGTACACTTGTAGTAACACGTTATGAACCTGCATTCACAGGCGAAGATCTGGTTCTGGGTGAATACGGAGCAACAGTAGTAGGCCTTGAAATCCAGAGAAGAAAAGCGCTTGAAGAAGAGGAAGCTGCAAGACAGAGAGCTGTAGTGCAGATGGCGATAGGTACGCTTTCTTATTCAGAAATCGAAGCAGTGCAGCAGATTTTTGCTGAGCTGGATGGACCGGAAGGTCTGCTGATGGCAAGTAAAATCGCAGACAGATCCGGAATCACAAGATCTGTTATCGTTAATGCCCTCAGAAAGCTCGAAAGTGCCGGCGTTATCGAATCCAGATCCCTTGGTATGAAAGGAACTCATATCAAGATTATCAATGACAAGTTCAATGAAGAGCTGGACAACCTGAAAATCTGATCCGTAAAGTAACAATGCACCTCCGTTTCACATAAAGTGTGATAGACGGAGGTGTTTTTTTATGGGCTTCAGCAAAAAGCAGCGTAGATTAAGGAAAAAACTGCTGGCTGTAACGATCCTGCTTACGGGTATACTGATGCTGTCTGCATGGCTCATGAAAAACCGTGTGGAACCGCATCTGGAAGAAATCGGCCGGCTGCGTGCCAATGTTATGGTTTCTCAGATCGTAAACAAAGCGTTGAATGAACAGTTTTATGTGCAGGACGGTATGGACAGCCTGCTTGTAAGGGAAACGGACGAGACGGGCCGTACAGAAATAGTTCAGGCCAACACACAGGCCATGAACCTTCTGATAACGGAAATCTCAAAGGAGCTGCAAAAGCAGTATGCCGAAAGGCCGCAGGACATCTATGCCGTTCCTCTGGGTACACTCCTCGGTGACAAATTCCTGTCCCAGACAAAACCGTCGGTCGACATACGGATAATTCCGATCAGTGTTTCCTCGATAGATTTCAAAACCGAATTCGCAAGTGAAGGCATCAACCAGACAAAATACAAAGTATACATAGATCTCAGAAGTTCTGTTAAGGTAATAGCTCCTCTGGTATCCGACACGTTCGAAGTATCCACAACAGTCCTTATTGCAGAAGCAGTTATTCTGGGCACTGTTCCTGACAGCTATGTTTACGTTCCTGAAGAAGATATTTTAGATGTAACAAGTGAGTAAATGTGGTAAGATATATGCATGGTTAGATTTAATGAAAACAATGAGATTATTAAAGACGAAGAATACAGTGCGATCCTGGTGGGGCTTGCGCTGAATGAAGATATTTCCTATTCCATGGAAGAACTTGCGGGGCTGGCAGAAGCTGCAGGAGTGGAGGTCCTGGGTCAGCTGGTACAGAATCTGGAAAAACCGAACTCTGCAACTTTCATCGGTAAAGGAAAAGTTGATGAACTGGCACAGCTGTGTCAGAGCATGGGCGCTGATACGGTGATCTTCAATGATGAACTTTCCGGGATGCAGCTCCGTAATCTGGAAGAGAGACTTGGCGTGCGCGTAATCGACAGAACTATCCTGATCCTGGATATCTTTGCGAGCCGCGCTACTTCCAAAGAAGGTAAACTGCAGGTCGAACTGGCGCAGCTTCAGTACAGAATGCCGAGACTTCTGGGCTTCGGCCTTGCTCTGTCCAGACTGGGCGGCGGTATCGGTACGAGAGGTCCCGGTGAAAAGAAGCTGGAAACAGACAGACGTCACATCGCAAAGAGAATGGACGATATCAGAAAAGAACTGGCACAGGCAAAGAATACAAGGAGCGTGCAGCGCAGCCAGCGTGAAAAATCCGAGATTCCCGTGGTTGCACTTATGGGATATACGAACTCCGGTAAATCCGCGCTGATGAACCGCCTGCTGGCCATGTCTGAAAAAGAAGATAAAATCGTAACAGAAAAGGATATGCTTTTCGCTACGCTGGATACACAGCAGAGAAGCATCCATATCGATAAGAATCACGAATTTATCCTGGTCGATACAGTCGGTTTTGTAAGCAAGCTTCCGCACTCGCTGGTACAGGCTTTCAAAGCGACACTGGAAGAAGTGACTTATGCGGATCTGCTGCTTCATGTAGTTGATTCTGCATACGAAAACTATGACTTCCACATCGATGTTACAAATACAGTAATAAAAGAACTGGGAGCTGACTCAAAACAGAAAATCATGGTATACAACAAGATGGACCTTGTTGATGAGCAGCCGATAGATGCCACAGGAAGCGACTGCGTTTACATTTCTGCCAGAAACGGTGACAACATCGACCAGCTGATGGAAATGATAAAAGATCGCATATTTGCTTCCACTGTAACAGCACATCTGCTGATACCGTACAGCAGGGGGGACATCTCCTCATATCTGTGCGAAAAGGCTGTTGTGCATGAAATGGATTACCGTGAAGACGGGACTTACTTCTGCGTGGAACTTAACGAAGCGGATTATAACAGGTTGAAGAAATATGATACAGTATAAGACAGTTGCAAAAGAAGCTCAGGCCGAGCAGATCATAGATAAATCCAGGTTCATTGCATATGTGAAGCATGTGGAGTCCAAGGAGGAAGCAGATGCGTTCATTGCATCCATAAGAGCGATGCATAAAACGGCCACTCACAATGTGCCGGCATTTGTCATCGGAGACCAGTTCCAGCTGCAGTGGGCAAGTGATGACGGCGAGCCGCAGGGGACTTCCGGTGCTCCTATGGTGCAGATGCTGGTCAAAGAGGGTATTACGAATGTGTGCATCGTAGTTACCAGATATTTCGGCGGCATAAAGCTGGGGACGGGCGGTCTTGTGCGTGCGTATACCAGCAGTGCGAAACTGGGTCTGGAAGCCTCCGGCATATGCGAAATGAAGGAAATGGCCGTTATGCAGTTCAAGGTGGACTATTCTTTCTTAAGCAAGATACAGAACCTGGCGCAGGGCGGAAAGTTCTCAATTGAGGATATTGTTTATGAGGCGGATGTTACGCTGAAAATCGTGTCAGAGATCGAAGATGGAGACGAAGTGAAGAGCATGTTCACGAATCTTACGTCGGCTACTGCCAGACTGGTTTCTGAAACTACGGAACTGACAAAAAAAGCTCTGGCATAGCTGATTTCAGGGGTTTTGAGACCTCTGAAAAACTTTGATAAAAACTCTGAAAAAAGTAGTTGACAGTGCATGGCCTCCGTGCTAATATATAAAAGCTGTCAGATGTTCCGAGGTAGCTCAATGGTGGAGCAACCGGCTGTTAACCGGTAGGCTGTGGGTTCGAGCCCCACCCTCGGAGCCAA